>JASLOY010000393.1 GCA_030745255.1 Vicinamibacterales bacterium | reverse complement strand
TCGGCATGCCACCTTCGTAGGCGCGGGGATCGAAGACCCACCGCACGCCGCCGGTCTCGGCATCGAGCGCCGCAACCCGGTTGTAGTTCGTGCTGACATAGACGGTGTCATCGATCATCAGGGGCGTGCTCGTGAAGCTGCCGGGCACCGTGCCAAACTCCGGTCGCGGTCGCTCCTCGGGTCGCCAGGTCCAGGCGACCTCCAGCTGGTCGACGTTCCGGGGTGTCACCGACTCGGCCGGCGACGATCGGGTGTTGGACTGGTCGGCACCGACATAGGGCCACTCGACGATCCCGCCGCCGTTCTGTCCGCCGCCCTGCGCCACCACGCTGACAACGAGACCTGGAAGGGCCAGGAGTGCCGCGAGAAGTACACAGAGGACTCGGTGTCGACCCTGACGGTGTGTAGCTTTCATGATGTGTGCCCTTGGCTTCAGCCTGATGCGCGCCAACTACGGGCGGTCATCGTCGAACAACCGGTCCAGCAGATCCAGGCCGTCAGGCCGAGGCCAGTGTCCTGCTGCTATCTCAGCGCCGAGGTCCAGCAAGTCCTCGGTGTCGTCGGTGAAGGCCGGCCACACCGGGAGGCCGTCGGTATTGGGGTCGCCGGTGGCCGCAAACCGCGTCCAGTACCGCATCATCGCCTGCGAGAGTTGACGATCGACCAGCTGGAGGGTCGCCAGATTGCCGTTGCGCGCGGCAAATTGCAGGTTGCCGAACAGGTAGGGCAGCTCGGCCGTGTGTGTCGCTCCCAGCCCGGTCCACTGGTGATGTGGCGAGGACCGGGAGAAGTGGTAGACGAATGTCTTCGAGGCGGTGCCGTCCATCCAGCGCGCCTGCTCTCGCGCATGCCTCGCGACGCCCCGGTCCGTCGTGAAGCGGTTCAAGGCCTGATAGACGTCCGAATCGGTGGCCGCTCGATACATCGCGAGGGCCTCGTCCGCATCGGCCCCAAGGAGGTCGCGAACGTAGTTTCTGTACTGACCGACCGTGCGCACATCGGCCAGGGCGCCCAGCATGGAGAAGGTGCCTTCATCCGCGTTCCCGCCGATCATCATCGGCACGTCGTGCTGTCGTCCCTCTGCATACACCGTTCGCGGGTCTTCGGGAATCACCCAGCCATCGACGATTGGGCCCGAGTCGAAGCCGGGGACCGCCGCCAGTGCCTCACTGCTCGTGGCGCGTAGACACACCAGCGGGTCTGGAGTGTCCGTGCACCCCACGGCATCGGCAAGTTCCTGTCCGCGCCGTTCCCGTTCCTCGAGCCGAGTGCTGACGCCTCTGAGCGCGCCGCTCTGTGCGGCGGCACGGTGGAACAGGCCGCGAGAGAGGGGAGAGGCCATCAGCAGTGAGACCGCCCGGCCTCCGGCCGACTCGCCAAATATGGTCACTCGTTCCGGGTCGCCGCCAAAGCCTGCGATGTTCCGTTGCACCCACTCGAGGACGGCGATCTGATCAAGCAGCCCGTAATTGCCGGAGGCCGCATGCGGAGATTCCTGGCTCAGGAGGGGGTGCGTGAAGAACCCGAGGACGTTCAGGCGATAGTTGAAGGTCACGACGACCACACCCTGCTTGGCCAGCTCCGTGCTCTCATACATTGGCTCTGCGCCAGAGCCGGTGCCGAAACCACCCCCGTGGATCCACACCATGACCGGCAGCGCGTCCAGGTCTTGCGCAGGTGCCCAGATGTTCAGATAGAGACAGTCCTCACTTTGCGCGAGACCGAGACCGGACGCGAATCTCTGTGGCGCCATGGGAGACACCTGGTGCGCCCTGCGCACGCCCTCCCATGGCCTTGTGGGTTGCGGGGGCTGCCACCGGAGTGGGCCGACCGGCGGCGCCGCATACGGGATTCCCTTGAAGACGGCGACGCCCCTATCGCGTGTGCCTTCGACGATGCCGGTCTCGGTCTCGACCTGCACAGCCTCCTGGGCGACAGCCTGGCCGGCAATCAGACCCAGCACCAGACCGAGCGGCACCGTGGTCGAGGCGTACCGACGCCGGGTGGTCAGTCGCCGCGCGACCGCCGAGGCCGACTGGATACGGGTCGGGTGCGAGCGCCCTCGTTGTGCGTGGCCAGCCATATTTGCGATGCGCACAGTGTACTCTTGTTCGGTGCGTAGACGGAGTCTTGACTCCCGGGTTGTCAGTTCGCTCGTCGCGGTCGCGCTGTGCTCCGGGGGCGCGGTTGGAGCCCAGCAGCTCCAGCGTGTCGAGCGTGTGAATGTCGCCCGCCTCCTCGTGGACGCACGGGTGATCGACGAGACGGGGCAACCGATTCTTGGTCTTGAAGCGGCCGATTTCGAGGTCCGCATAGACGGGCAGCAGGTTGCCGTCGAGTCCGCGCAGTGGATCGGTGGGGAATTGCCCGGAACCAACTCCCTGCCTTCGGTGGAGATCGCGGGCTTGGTCGAGCCGACAGATCGGGGTCGGCTCATTGTTTTTCTCGTCCAGAAAAGCCTGCAGCCGGACCGGGCGATCGGGCTGCTGCGTCTGCTGCAGGACAGCGAACGACTGCTCGCACAGCTGACGCCCGAAGATCGGGTCGCAGTGCTGTCGTTCGAGTCCCACCTCAAGCTATGGCTCGACTTCACGGATGATCTCGACCGTGTTCGGACCATCCTCACCGATGAGGTCATGTTTCGAGACCCAGGCCCGCTCGAACCGTCGCGCGGACCCTCGTTGGTCACTGACATCAGCCATGATGTCGGTCGTGGAACGTCTTCCATCGAGGAGGCGCTGGGGCTGATCGGAAACGCGCTCGAGCCGTTGCCTGGTTCCAAGTCAGTCGTGCTAATAGGACATGGATTCGGAGAGCTGACGGTCACGCTGGGTATCTTTGGGGCGCAACTGGACAAACGCTACGAAGAGGCCCGTGCGGCCCTGGACGGTGCGCGGGCCGCAGTGTTCTCTCTCGATATCTCCGATGTCGACTACCACACGTTCGAGCATGGACTGGAGACGGTGTCGTATGAGACCGGTGGCTTCTTCGTGCGCACACACCTGTTCGCGCGGCGCGCCATAGACCAGGTGGCCAACGCGCTGGTCGGACACTACGTCCTGTTCACCGAGCAACCCGCGGTACGGGATGAAGAGCCGCGTGCACACCGCATGGAAGTCGAGCTCGTGGGACGGGAGGGTACCGTGCTCGCGCGGCGCACGTATGTCGACTGACCCGCCCCGAAGGGTCAAGCTTGCTGCTCTGGCCGGGACGGCCCCGGGTATGATCGGGCGACTTTCAGCCAGGTATGCTTCTGGACTCCGGCGGCACGACACGAAGAGAACGGGGCGTGGTGCTCGCGCTGGTATCGGAGGTGTTCAGATCGGACGGCGAGCGCTTCGTCAGCCGGTCGCCAAGCTACGTCGTGCGTCAGCTCTATGATTTGCAGATTGGGGTGCGTAACGGCGCCTGGTCAGAGATGCGGCTGTGGTGAACCTCACCGTGGAAGACATGGTGAACATCGCGGCCTACACGGCGAGCCTCGCGCCGTAGGGCGCGATGTCGAGTGGACATGCACCCCCAGACGTCGCCGCTCATGTTGACGGCGCGTCTGGGGCCTGAGTTTGAGAACGTGCCCTCGTTCAATTGGTCGCGAAGCAATAGAACAGGCCGGCTCCACCGGTGGCGACCAGGTTGTCCTGGCTGCATCCGCGACTCGGATGCGACGAGTTCCACGATCCGTTGTTGCCGCCCTGCTTATCGGAATGGCCGACCTGCGCTGAACCGTCCGAGGCGGTGCTGGTCCAGTTGCCGCATGTGTGGTCCATACCATCGGTATATGCGCGACCGTCAGGCATGGATCCGGTCAGCATGTCGTGCTGATTGGGCGAGTCGCCGATGCCGTTGACCGGCATCCCCTTCTCTGTGAGCGCAATCATCTTGCCCAGCGCGTTGCCGAGGCGCGCCTGCTCGATCGTGTCGCCATGGAGCTCACCGACATTCTGCGCGACCCGGCGCCGGCCGCCGAAGGCATACCAGGGGCCGCTGCCGATGCGGTCGCGCGCGTTGACCGCGTTCGGTCCCTGCGTGCTGAGATAAGCGCGCCAGGTCGCATCGCCGCGACCCGCAGCAGCTGCCAGCGTCTGGCAGTGTGCGTCGGCTCCGGACAGGCCGCCGAGGTTGGCGCCGTTGCCAATCCCCACGCTGGTGGCGAAGAACGACATCGGTTGCGGA
>JASLOY010000392.1 GCA_030745255.1 Vicinamibacterales bacterium | reverse complement strand
AACCGACGACGCGGGGTCGCGTTTCATGGCAATCACCGACCCCGGCTCAGCGCTCGAGGCCACAGCCCATGCCGCGCGATTCCGGCGAGTCTGGCACGGTGTGCCGACTATCGGCGGTCGGTTTTCGGCGCTCTCCAACTTTGGACTGGTGCCAGCCGCGGTCTGCGGCCTGGACATCTCGACGCTGCTCGCCAGGGCCAGAAGGATGGCGAAACAATGCGGACCGGATGAACCGGTGGATCGGAATCCGGGCGTGCGGCTCGGGCTCACGCTCGGGCTGGCCGCCCGGCAGGGACGCGACAAGGTCACGCTGGTCTTGTCGTCGGCAATCCGCGATCTCGGGAGCTGGTTGGAACAGCTCTTGGCCGAATCGACCGGGAAGATGGGGCAGGGGCTCATCCCGGTCGCCGACGAGGAGGTCGGAGTCCCATCGGTCTACGGCGAGGATCGATGCTTCGTGTATCTGCGTCTCGAGCCCGAACCTGATCCAGAACTGGACAAAGCTGTGGCGCAGCTCGCAGAGGCGGGCCACCCGGTCGTGGACCTCGCCCTGCACGATCGCTTCGATGTCGCCGCCGAGTTCTTTCGATGGGAGATGGCGACGGCGGTCTGTGGCGTGGTGTTGGGTGTCAATCCGTTCGATCAACCTGACGTGGAGGCGAGCAAGGTGGCGACCCGTGAACTGACGGCCGCCTACGAGTCGGCCGGTGCGTTCGAGGCCGAGCTGCCACTTGCGCGAAATGGGGGATTGACGCTCTACGCGGACCCCCGCAACACGGAGACGCTCCGGGCGACGGCCGGCGAGCAGGCCGGCATCGACCGGCTGCTCTCGGCACACCTCGCGCGGCTTGGGCCAGGCGACTACTTCGCGGCGCTGGCCTATCTGGACAGGCGGGCAACGCATTGGGCCGCGCTGCAGCGGCTACGTCACGTGGTGCGGGAGGCGCGGCGTGTGGCGACCTGTGTCGGGTTTGGGCCGCGGTTCTTGCATTCGACCGGTCAGGTGTTCAAAGGGGGGCCCGACAGTGGCGTCTTTCTGCAAGTCACGTGTGACGACGTGGCCGACCTGCCCATCCCTGGTCGCGGCTACACCTTCGGGGTGGTGAAGGCGGCACAGGCGTCGGGGGACCTGCAGGTGCTGGCGGCGCGCGGCCGTCGAGCGCTGCGGGTGCATCTGGGCACCGACGTGGGCGCCGGGCTGGAGCGGCTCGACGGTATGGTGCGGGCCGCCATGGTGGCGGCCGAGTGAGCGGGGGCGCGGCACGGTCAGCGACCGGTCCAGACCGGGGGGCGCCTGGCGAGAAACGCCTCGACAGCATGTTTGAAGTCCTGGCTCGTGTAGCAGGCAGTGATCAAATCGTGACCCTGGGTTGGTTCGACTCGTCGGTGAGCCTGCAGGCGACGCACCAGTTCCTTTGTGGCCCTGACGGTGAGCGGGGCGTTCGCCGCGATTGTCTCGGCGGTCTCGGTCACGACACGGTCGAGAGCGTCGGCGTCCACGACCCGGGTCGCCAGCCCGGCGGCGAGCGCCTCCTGTGCACCGAGCAACCGGGCGGTGAACAGGATGTCTTTCAGACGGGCGGGGCCAACGAGATCCAGCAGACGAGCGCAGTTGGCGGCCGACAGGCAGTTGCCGAGCGTGCGGGCGACCGGCACACCGAACTGCGCGTCCGGCCCGCAGATGCGCAGGTCGCAGGCTATCGCGATGACACAGCCGCCACCGACGGCGACTCCTTGAATTCGCGCGATGGTTGGCTTGGTCACGCGCTCGAGCCGGTCGATCACATGGTCGAGCCGCGCCTCGTAGGCCAGGGCGTCTTCGTCGGTGCAAAGATCCTGAAACTGGCTGATGTCGGTGCCGGCGACGAAGGCCCGGTCGTCGGCCCCGCGCAGGACGAGGACACGGACGGCCGGGTCGGCGTCGACTGCGTCGCAGGTGTCCACCAGCGCGTCGTACATCGCCCAGGTCATCGCGTTTCGCGACGCGGGGCGATTGAAGGTCAGCGTGGCGACCGAGCCAGCGGTGGTGTAGATGGTGTGAGACGTAGACACGGTTTCGTTCTCCTCCCGCGAGGCCTCTTGTGACACATGCCCTCGACGGTATACGGGTTCTGGACCTGACGCAGGTGATGGCCGGGCCGTTCTGCGCGATGCTACTGTGCGACATGGGCGCTGACGTGATCAAGGTTGAATCGCCCGCTGGGGACTCTACCAGACGGATGCCGGGCGCGGTCGGAACCGACAGCCCGAGCTTCAATGCGGTCAATCGCGGCAAGCGCGGCGTCGTGGTGGATCTGAAGCAGCAGGCAGGTCAGGACGCGGTGCGCCGACTGGTGGCCTCGGTGGACGTGCTGGTCGAGAACTACCGGCCTGGGGTCATGACCCGCCTTGGGCTGGGTTACGAAGAGCTGGCAAGCCAGCATCCTGCACTGGTGTATGCCTCGATCTCCGGCTATGGGAGGACAGGCCCGTCGGCGGGAAAGGGCGGTTTCGATCTGGTGGCGCAAGGCGTGTCTGGGCTCATGTCGGTGACCGGTGAGGTTGGTAGACCGCCGGTGAAGGTTGGTGTGCCCATCACCGATTTGGGCGCGGGGCTGTTCGCGGTGACCGGTATCCTGTCGGCGCTGCTGGTGCGGGCCCGAACCGGTCGTGGCCAGTTGGTCGATACATCTCTGGTCGACGCGGGTGTTGCGTTGTCGGTGTGGGAAGCGACCCAGTATTTTTCCGGGCGTGGCGTGCCGGAACCCCTGGGTTCGGCTCATCGTATGAATGCACCGTATCAAGCGATGCGGTGCGCCGATGGCTATGTAACGGTCGGCGCGGCCAACGACAAGATTTTTCATACGCTGTGTGACGCGCTTGGGCATCCCGAGTGGGCCAAGGACCCGGATTATCGAGATGACGCGCACCGGATCCAGAACCGGGTTGCACTGGTTGGGCGTATCGAAGCGGTGATGGCGAGCCGTTCCCGGGCAGACTGGCTTGCCGTGTTCGAGACGCACGACATACCGTGCGGTCCGATCAACGACTACGCGGAGGTGATGGCGGACGCGCACGTTCAGGCGCGGGAGCTGGTCGTCGAAACGGACCACCCAACGCTGGGTCGCATCCAGACATTGGGCACACCACTGAAGTTGTCCGAAACGCCATTGACGCCCGGCCGGCCCGGGCCGCTACTCGGCCAGCATACCGATGAGGTGCTGAGCGAGGTCGGCTTTTCGGCGGATGAAGTCGCCGAGCTGCGTCGTCTTGGCGCGGTGGGGTAGGCGTATTCTCTAGAAGTCAGAAGGCAGGAGGCAGAAGGCAGGAGGCAGAAGGGAGCCGGAGGGCTTCGCCATCCAGACCTTCAGTCAGGAGACGCATGACGGAGCGGACACATCGGGTCGCGGTCATTCCAGGCGATGGGATCGGGCAAGAGGTGGTCCCGGCGGCGCAGCGGGTACTCGAGGCGGTGGGGGAGCGGTTCGGTTTCCGGTGCGACTGGACGGCGTTCGACTGGTCGTGCGAGCTGTATGCGCGGACCGGGAGCATGACCGGAGACGGTGACGTGTCGGAGCTGTCCGGGTTCGACGCGATTTTTCTGGGTGCCACCGGCTATCCGGGCGTACCGGACCACGTATCGCTCTGGGGGCTGCTGATCCCGATACGTCGGCGGTTCAGCCAATACGTCAATCTGCGCCCGGTTCGGCTCCTCCCGGGTGTACGTACGCCGTTGGCCGACCGCGCACCTTCCGATATCGACTTCGTCGTCGTTCGGGAGAACAACGAGGGCGAGTACTCCGAGATCGGTGGACGCCTCTATGCGGGGACTCCGGCCGAAATGGCTGTACAGCAGGCGATCTTTACCCGAAAGGGGGTTGACCGTGTGCTTCGCTATGCATTCGAGCTTGCCCGCACCCGGCCGGCACGGCATGTGACGTCGGCAACCAAGTCGAACGGGATCATTCACACCATGCCGTTCTGGGACGAGCGGTTCCAGGTGGTCGCGGGAGACTATCCCGACATTCGGACGGATCAATATCACATCGACATTCTCACGGCGCATCTGGTGCAGCACCCAGACTGGTTCGACGTGATCGTCGCGAGCAACCTGTTCGGGGACATCCTGTCCGATCTGGGGCCGGCGATTGCGGGCTCGATCGGGTTGGCGCCGGGAGCCAATTTGAATCCCGACAGATCGCA
>JASLOY010000391.1 GCA_030745255.1 Vicinamibacterales bacterium | reverse complement strand
TCCATTCGCACGAAGAAGCTGGGGCGCTAGGGGTGTGGCTGGCCCGGCGTCTACGTATTCCGCATCTGTACGACATGCATTCGAGTCTGCCCCAGCAGTTGACGAACTTCGGCTATTCGCGGTCCCGATTGGTTCAGCGGGTCTTCGAGCGGTCAGAGCGCGCGATGATCGTCGGATCCCGGGTCGTGATCACGATCTGCCAGGAATTGCAGGACACGGTGGTCGCGACTGGCGCCGGCGACCGTGCCATCCTGATCGAAAACGTGATGGGTGGCGACGTGGACGATGCCGACGTGTCTGTACCCGTGCGGGAGCAGTGGGGCATCACGCCATCGACGCCCGTCGTGTTGTATACGGGGACCTTCGAGGCCTATCAGGGGCTCGAGCTGCTGTATGGTGCGGCGGTCCACCTGAAGAGGACTCACCCGGGCGTGAGGATTCTCATCGTGGGCGGCGACGCCGAACAGGTCGCGGCGGCGCGCATGACGGCGGAGCGCGACGCGCTCCCGCTGGTCTTCACCGGCCGCCGGCCGGCCCATGAGATCCCTTCGTTCGTCGCCGCGTGTGACGTCCTCGTGTCGCCTCGCATCGCCGGCACCAACACGCCCCTGAAGATCTACTCGTATCTCCGGTCCGGCCGGCCGATCGTCGCGACGGATCTGCGGACGCATACACAGGTGCTCGATCCGGGCACGGCCGTGCTCGTTGCGCCGGACCCGGCGTCGCTCGCCAAGGCGGTCGGGCGGCTCATCGACGCGCCGGCCGAACGGGAGCGCGTGGCCACGGCCGCGGCGGCGCTGGCTGCGCGCAGGTACAGCCGGGCGTCCTACTTGGAACGGACGCGCGAGGCCTACGCGCGGCTGCTCGGCGCCGGGGCACTACCCGACCGAGCCGCTTCCGCGGCCGGCAGCGCGACGGACGGGAGCATGACGGCCCCGTGAGGGTGCTCGTCACCGGTGCGACCGGTTTTACCGGCGGTTGGCTGGCGCGACGTCTGGCCGACGCAGGGGACACGGTACGCGCGCTCGCGCGGCCTGCCAGCCAGGACCGGGTCACCGGACTGCTGGACGCCGGCGTGGAGGTGGCAGCCGGCGACCTGAGGGACGGGCGGTCACTCGAAGCGGCGTGCCACCAGATTGAAGTCGTCTACCACATTGCCGCGATGTACCGGATGGCGGGCCTGGGCGCTGCGGCGTATCGCGACGTCAACGTCGAAGGCACGCGCCGGCTCCTCGAGGCGTCACAGACGGCGGGGGTGCGACGGGTCGTGCATTGCAGCACGGGCGGTGTGCATGGGCACGTCCAGGATCCGCCCGCGACGGAAGACGCGCCGCTGGCGCCGGGCGACATTTATCAGGAGACCAAGCTCGAGGGAGAGCGGGTGGCGCGTGCATGGGGTGAGGCGGGCGCGCTCGAGGTGGTCGTGGCTCGGCCGATCGGGATTTACGGGCCCGGCGACACCCGCTTTCTCAAGCTGTTTCGCGGCATCGCCCGGCGCCGGTTCCCGATGCTTGGACATGGCGCGGTCTTCTATCATCTGACGTATGTCGAGGATCTGGTAGAGGGATTCCGCTTGTGTGGCACGGTGCCGGCGGCCGCCGGACGCACGTATCTACTGGCCGGGCCACGCTACACCACACTGAGGGAACTGGTGGCGCTGATAGCCTCCGAGCTGGGGGTCGATCCGCCGCGCCTCGCTCTGCCGGTCTGGCCCGCCTGGCTCGCCGGTGCGCTGTGCGAGCTGGTGTGTGTGCCGCTGCACATTGAGCCACCGCTCTATCGCCGTCGGGTGGAGTTCTACACGAAGAGCCGCGCGTTCGACGCGTCACGGGCTCGACGAGAGCTCGGGTTCAACCCGAACGTGGATCTCGAAGATGGGATCCACCGCACGGCGGTGTGGTATCGGGAACAGGGGATGCTCTGAGCATGGGGATGCCCGCTCGTCCCCTCAACGTCGTTCAGATTTGCGACCACCTCGGATGGACCGGTTCGCGAATGCATGGGGTGAAGCGGCTCTTCGCCTGGATGATCCCGCGATTCGACAGCGACCGGTTCAACGTCTCGCTGATCAGCCTGCGCAGGCGAGACGAATCGGAGGACAATCTCGAGCGGTTCGGGATCGACGTCACGTATCTAGACCGCGGCAAGTTCGATCCACGCACGTTGCCGGCGTTGTTGCGAGTCCTCGACGAAAAGCAAGCCGATATCCTGCACATGCACGGATACGGAGCCACGACATTCGGACGGCTGGCGGCCGCCTGGCGCCGGACACCGACGTTGTTGCATGAGCATGCCAACCTCACGTCTACCCCCTGGTTCCAGCAAGTCGCCGACGAGCTGCTGCTGCCCTTCACAGACCTTGCGATCGCGGTGTCGCGGTCGACGGCCGAGTTCGTGATCAATGCAAGGCGGGTTCCGGCGGACCGGACCCGGGTTGTCTACCTGGGCGCGCCGGTGGACGAGTTCGGCCGGGCTAGGTCTGATGCGGAGATGCGCGCGGCGCGAGCCGCGCTCGGAGCACCTGAGGGTGTCTTCACGGTCGGCACGGTCACCCGGCTGATGCCGTCGAAGGGCAACCAGTTTCTCATCGAGGCGATCCCACAAGTGCTTGCGGCCGAGCCCAAGACGCACTTCTACATCGTCGGTGAAGGGGAGTTGCAGGCCGAGCTCGAAGCGCAGGCGCAGGCAATCGGAATTGCCGATCGGGTGACATTCCTGGGATTCATGCGTGATGTGTCGGTTGCCTACGCCGCGCTCGATCTGGTGGTGTTTCCGTCGTTGTGGGAAGGTACGCCGCTGACGGCGTTCGAGGCGCTCGCGATGGGTCGCCCGATCGTGGCAACCGACTGCGACGGGTTGCTCGATGTCCTGACCCCGGAGGGCGACGCTCGCGTCGTCCCTCGCCGTGACGCCGAGGCGCTGGCCGAAGCCATTATCGGTCTGCGGCGCGACCCGGCAACGCGCGAGCGGCTGGGCCGGCAGGCCAGGTTGACCGGAGCGGCGTACGACATCGGCGAATTCGTCCGCAAGATGGAGCGGCTCTACGAGGTGATGCACGAGGTGTCTCGCAGAACCCATCGCGAAGGGGTCGCGAAGGCCGATCTGTCCTTTCTGTCCAGCACGGTCGACCCATTGCGGAGCAGATGAGCCGGTCAGATATGATCGCCCCGATGAAGCGCACGTCTGCTTCGATGGGCGGCGACGGGGCGCGTGCCGCCCTGTCGTCCATACGGGACCCCGGCCTCTTGATGGCGCTGGTCCTGCTGTGGGTAGGGTCGGCTGTGGCGCTCTCGATCGATGTGCCGCGAACCGGATTCGGCATCAAGGGAGACGAAGCGACCTATGTGGCGATGGCACTGAGCATCGCCTACGACGGCGATCTCGTCTACGAGCGTGGAGACATCGAGCGGTTTTTCGAGATCTACGGTGGCGGGCCCGAAGGCATCTATCTCAAGATCGGTGCCCGGTCGTCTTATGAGGTCGACGGGACCTTCCCGTTCATCCATCGCGAGACATATCCCGATGGCCGCGACGGCCGGCTGTACTTCGGCAAGGCCTACATGTCGTCGCTGTTCGCGGCGCCGTTTGTCTGGGTTGCCGGGCTGAACGGTCTGTTGTGGTTCAACGTGGTGCTGCTGTCGGCGGTTGTGTTCGGAGCGTATCGTTTCGTTGCCACGCGTTCGCCGGCGCACGTCGCCCTGGTGTTTGTGCTGGCGTTTCTTGGCGCGTCGATCGCCCCGCTCTATGTCGTCTGGCTGCAGTCGGAGATCTTCCACTTCGCCTTCGTCTTTTTCGCTTACCTGCTCTGGTTCTACAAGGATGTCGCGCCGGCCCCGACGACCTGGTTCGGGCGGTGGCTGCGCAGCCCCAGCAGCGATCTGGTGGCAGCCGTCATGCTCGGACTGGTCATCTTTTCGAAGCCGTGGCCCCACCCGCTGTTCATCGCGCCGCCGGTCCTGCACCTGTGGCGCCAGCGGCGATTTCGACACGGGTTCGCGGTGGGGTTCCTGGCCGCCGGCGTGTCCGTGGCGGCGCTCGGGCTGAACGCACTGATCAGCGGCGAGTTCATCTATCAGGGCGGTCTCGACCGCAGGTACGTAGCGGGCGAGTTTCCGTTCGAGGCTCCCGGGGTCGAGTTCGACGATGTCGGGACGACGATGACGACCGACAGCATCGTCGTCGAA
>JASLOY010000390.1 GCA_030745255.1 Vicinamibacterales bacterium | reverse complement strand
CGTCTGGAGGCAACGTCAGGAAGTCGATCAGCGGCACCATCCTGTCGCTCCAGGTTTCCGGGGGCGCCAGGCGGAAGTGCTTGCGGAACCGGATTTCGGTCATCGCGAAATCGGCAAACGTCATCGGCAGCTCCATCTGCCGCTCGCGTTCCCCATCCCGGTAGGTGAGCGTGTAAACGGGCCAATCCTGGTCGACCGCGGGATTGCCGTCGAGATCAAAGCACTCCTCCGGGGTGGTGCCCGCCCCGGGGTCGAAACGGAAGAGCGGGTAGGCGCGCGACTCGACCGCCAGCTTGCCCTGATGCGCGCTCATGTCGTCGCCGATGCCGTGCTCGGGCTGGCACGAGGTGTAGATGTTGAAGAGCGCCGGTCGCCGCGCAGAGAGGCCCTTGATGAATCCCTCGATCATGTGGCTCGGGTAGGCGATGGTGCTTTGCATGACATAGGTCGTGCGGTGAGCCACCCCGATCAGACCCATCTCTTTCCGCGGCTCTGTCTTGCCCTGCGCAGCCGCACCGAACTGCGCCATATCGGAAATCTGGCCAAGGAACCCGGAGGTACAGGCCTGTCCTCCGGTGTTTGAGTACACCTGCGTGTCGACGACCAGGACCTTGAGTGGCTTGCCCGACGCCATCAGGCGCGACAGGTTCTGGAACCCGATGTCGTACATCGCCCCGTCACCGCCGACGACGACGACCGGTGGACACAGCGCCCATTCCGCGTCGGTGAAGTCGTGCCACGTGAAGTGCGCGAAGCTGTCGTCGTGCTCGGCGGGGCGATACCGTCCGGCGAGCTCCAGCTCCGCCATGCGGATCGCCTTGAAGCCGTCGGCCATCTTGGCCATGTGCCCTTCGAACACTCCCATCGCCATGGAGGGGGAGTCCTGGAAGAGGTGATTTGCCCACGGATACGGATACGGGTTGAACGGATACGTGCTGCCCCACACCGAGGTGCAGCCGGTCGCGTTCAGCATCCCCATGGCGGCCCGCCCGCGTCCGGTCGTCCCGGCGGTGTATCGCTCACGCAACGTCTTGAGCTTGGCCACGAGCAGCGTCATCCGGCGGAGCCAGTCGTGGTCGATCGGCTGACCGCCGGTCAGCCGCTCCAGACGCTCGGCGATGCCGGCGAGCGTCAGGTCGGTATCACCGATGTCGCTGACGATCGCCGCCATGCGGTCGGAGTCGCCGACGTCGATCTCCTCGACCAGCGTGAGCTGGATGTGGCGCTCCAGCTTCGTGATGAGATCTGACAGATGCGCCACGTGCTGTTCCGCCCGCGGACGCATCAGCGCCTCCACGGTTCCGATGAACAGGTGCAGCGCCGTTTTCTCTGCGCACCCGAGACAGGCCCCGTCACCGCTTGTGAACGCCAGGTAGGTCGCCTTGTCGAGCAGGATCGTTTCGAGCGCGCCGATTCCTTCTTCGAGGTCATCCACGCGGATGTGCCGCTTCGGGGTGGTCGGTAGATCGAGCCAGAAGTCCCATCGCGAGCGGAGCTCGGCGACCGAGGTGTCGGTTTGCGTCACGGTCCGCAGGGCATCGTCGTCGCAGACCTCCACGCACTCGTTGCACCCCTTGCAGGTGGACGGGTTGATGGTGATCGAAAACAGACCGCCGCTCCCCGCCTCCTGCCGCTCCGGCACGGTGTAGTGCGGGCGCGTCAGCGCAAATGGGAACCCGTCCAGCTCCTCCTGGAAGAGCGTCAGCTCCTGCTCGAGGTGCGTTCTATCGTCGCCCGTCAGTTCGCTCTGCCGGAGGGTCTGGGTTACGGCCTCATCGATGAGCCTGCTCACCGAGGTCTCTTCCCCGGCGGCGCTCAGCGACTGGTGCAGCAGGCGCTCCATGACGCGGACCGCCTTCGGGAGGTGCGCGACGGTATGACCGTGCTTCCGTACACGGAGCACGACGGTGTCGAGAGCCTTACCGATCTCGGTTACCAGGCCGGGAATCGCCGTGTCCGGGCAGACCGTGTAGCAATTCCCGCAGGCGGTGCAGTTCTCCGGTACCCACTGTGGATGCTCGAACCGGATGCCGGTCATGTCGCGGAAAAGTGCAGTGGAAGCCGGCATGACCCCCAGACCGATGAACGGGTCGGTGATGTTGTCGCTGCCCATGCCGCGGGCGTAGAAGCTGCCGGTCTGCGCCCAGAACCGATGGATGTCGCTTGCGGGCGCCTGGCTCTGCGGCAACTGCTTGACCATGACCGGGATCGCCGGCTCCCTGCCGGCGCTCGTCGTTGGCGGGGTCGGGGTGTCGGGCACCGGCTCGATCGGCACCTCGCGCACCTCGTCGAACCCCCGTCTGACCACACGCACGTTGTCCTCGACGACCCGGGCTCCCTTGCCGCCGAACTTTCGCTCGAGCTGATCGCGGATCGCATCGAGGAGCTTCGTCTCGTCGAGCCCGGTCTGCTGCATCACCGGCGCGGCGGCGAAGAAGGCTCCCTGGAAGGCGATCCCCTGCATGCGGAGCTGCAGATCGGGGTCGGTCGCCTCCTCTCGGGCAATGCGGAACCCGTCTAGGCAGAAGACCCGGATGCGCTTGTCGACGATGATCTGCCGGAACGGAGCCGGGATGTCCCGCCAGACCTCTGCCAGCGCCGGTCGGTCGCTCTGGATGATGAAGACGCCGCCATCCGCCAGACCCGCCAGCGCGTTGGTGTGCTGAAACACGTGCGGATCGGGAGACAGGACGACGTCCACATAGACATAGTCGCTGTTGACCCGGATTGGCTCCGGGGCCACCGACAGGTAGTAGGTGGTGGGTTGCCCCTTCTTCTCGGACCCGTACTTCGGATTCGCTTTGACGTGATACCCGAGCAGGTCGAACAACGTGAGCGCCAGATTCTTCCCCGTCGTGATGGCGCCCCAGCCACCGACCGAGTGAAACCGCACCGTGACGCTGTGCTCCGGCATCAGGTTGGGGTTCTCCGAGCCGTGGACCGCCAGCGTCCTGACGTGTGGGTACGACTCCTCGATCGTCTGCTGGTAAATCGCCTGCTTCGGGGTGACCGCCGGCTCGCGCACGAAGTCGATCGAGAGATAGAAGAAGCGCTTGCGGCCCCCGCCGGGCAGCATGTTCTCGACCGCCCCGATCACCCCTTCGGGCTGGAGGTCGCGGCTCCCCAGACCGAACGAGCCGGAGTAGAGCGCCGGGGCATCGTTCGCGGCGCCATACGGTTCCAGCGCGGGGTAGGGCCGTGCGTCGGGCTCGCGCCCGTTCTCGAGACACTGGCTCAGGGTGCCGCGGGTCTCTCGCATCAGCGGCAGATCGGCCGCCAGCGGTTGGTCCAGCCGCTCGAGGATGGCGACTCCCGTCTTGCCTTTGAGGATCCGGCCGACCAGATCGGCGGGGAAGGGGCGGAACATCACCAGGTTGACGACCCCGACCTTGATGCCGCGCGTCTCCCGCAGGAAGTCGGCAACCGCCTCGGCCGTCGGGATCAAGCTGCCCTGGCCGAAAATGAGGTAGTCCGCATCGTCCGTCCGGTAGGTGAGCACGCGCGCGTAGCGGCGTCCGGTTAACGCCGCGTACTCCTCGAACGCGCGCTCCACGAGCGGCTGCACGTGGTCGAAGAAGAACGGGCGTTGCGCCGCGACGCTCTGCATGTAGGCGTCCTGATTCTGCACCAGGCCGGCCATCATCGGGTTGTCGACATCCCAGAGCAGCGGAATGCGGCGGCGCGTCTCGCCGTAGACAATCCGCTGCGCCGGTGTCGGCGTCTCGACGATGTCGTCCGGGCGCCCGAGATACTCGGCGATCAGCGCGCGCTCGGGCAGCCGGATCGACTCGATGAGGTGCGTCGTCAGGAAGCCGTCCTGTGCGACCGCGCCGGGTGTGAGCGCCAGCTCGGCCGTCCGGTGGGCGATGAGGTTGAGGTCTGCCGCCGATTGCGCGTCCTTGGCGAAAAGCTGGAAGAAGCCGGTGTCGTCCATGGCATGGTAGTCATCGTGTCCGGCATGGACGTTCAGGGTCGCCTTGGTCATCGCCCGTGCGCCGATGTTGAGCACGTAGGTCAACCGCTTGCCGACCGCGGCATAGAGCGACTCGTGCATGTAGGCGATGCCCTGACCGGATGAGAAGTTGGCGGCGCGCAGGCCGGTCATCGCCATCCCCGCGGTGACGGCCGCGGCCGCATGCTCGCCTTCCGGCTCAATGAAGATCAGCGGGCGCCCCGAGATGTTCAGGTGCCCCTGTGC
>JASLOY010000038.1:9613-13812 GCA_030745255.1 Vicinamibacterales bacterium | reverse complement strand
GAGCACCCGGCGCTGGAGTCCTACACCGCGGACGGTTTCGTCATGGCCTTTGCCGATGTGATCACCGGGACGCAGCCGGACCTGGTGTTTCTGACTCATACTTATCAGACTCGGGAGTTTGCGCCGACGCTTGCCGCGCGTCTCGGACGGCCGCTCATCACGGATTGCATCGCAGTCAAGCAGCGAGACGACCGCCTCGCGTTCGTCAGGCCGATGTTTCAGGGCAAGTTCGTGGCCGACGTGGCGCCGACCGGCCCGGTTCCCTACTTCGCCAGCTTCCAGGTCGGCGCGTTCCGACCCGACGCGCTGACGCGCGGCGCATCGCCGGTCGACGTTCGTGCGCAGGAGGTCACGCTCGACGCCGGTGCGATACGCCAGACGGTTGAGCCGCCCTTCCAGGAAGCCAAGCGGGCCGTCGATTTGACGCAGGCGGAGCGAATCGTGGCCGTCGGCCGCGGTATCAAAGCACAGGAACACCTCACACTGGTCGAGACCCTAGCCACGGCGCTCGGGGCCGAGGTTGCGGCCTCGCGGCCAATCTGCGATTCGGGCTGGTTGCCGATGGATCGCCAGGTCGGGAGCTCAGGGCAGACCGTGTCGCCCAAGCTCTACCTCGCGCTTGGCGTCTCAGGCGCCATCCAGCACCTGGTAGGCATGAAGGGATCGCGCACCATTGTGGCGATCAACAAAGATGCCGAGGCCCCCATCTTCGAGGTGGCCGACTTCGGTATCGTGGGCGACCTGTTCGAGGTCGTGCCAGCCCTCCTCTCCGCCCTCGACTCTGACTCCTGAGGAGGATGGTCTGGAGCGGGAAACCCGCACAGTCGACGTCCTAATCGTCGGTGGTGGCCCGGCCGGGCTCTCGGCTGCCATTCGGCTGGCAGCACTGCAAAAGCATGAAGGCGGCGCGCCCCTCACGGAACGGTCCCAGCTGCGACTGCTCTTCACCCCTGCGTCCGTTTTGTCCGACCAATGTTTACGAGATGATGAGTGACGGCGACGGCGGCGGAGCCGGGCATCGGCTGCATATCGCCACCTCGAACTGGGTCGACTGCAGGACGTGCGACATCATGGATCCCTATCAGGTCATCAACTGGGTGCCCCCCGGGGACGGGGCCGGCCCAGAATACGGAGGGATGTAGGGTGGGCGACCGACCAGTGCTCACGCGGTGGCAGCTGGCCCAGGCGGCGCTCATTGCCGGGGTCGGGGGGCCGCTCATCGGGGCACTGTGCCGCACGGTGCGCTGGCGGGTCGAAGGAGCCGAGCACTACGACGCCATCGTGGCCGAGCATCGTCAGCCTATCTTTGCGTTCTGGCACGGGCGTATCCTGTCGGCGACCTATTACTGGCGTGACCGTGGCATCGTGGTCATGACCAGCCGCAATTTCGATGGCGAGTGGATTGCTCGGATCATCAGGCGGTTCGGGTATGGCACGGCCCGTGGGTCGACGTCGCGTGGTGCGCGGCGCGCACTCATCCAGCTCAAGCGCGATGTTGCCGCCGGGCGGCCGGCGGCGTTCACGGTCGATGGCCCGCGTGGACCGGCCGGCCGGGTGCAGCCCGGCGCGGTGTGGCTGGCTGGTGTGACCGGCAATCCGATTCTGCCGTTTCACATCGAAGCCGACCGGTTCTGGTCGGCGCGCAGCTGGGACCGCACGCAGATCCCACGCCCCTTCAGCGCCGCGGCAGTGTCGATCGGTGCGCCATTCGAGGTGCCCGACCCGTCGGTGGACGGCGTGATTGAGGAGCGCAGCGCCGCGCTAGAGCAGGTGCTCTCGGAGCTGGCCGAGCGCGCTACGGCGCTGTTGCAGAAGAGGTGACGGCGGACGAGGAGGGCCGGCTCATGTTGCTTATCGGGAGCGATCATTTCATCGACCATCAGACTCCAGACGGCCATCCCGAGCAGCCTGCGCGAGCCCGCGTGATGGCCGAAGTAAGCCGGCGGTGGTCCGATGCGGGAGGGGCGTTGACGGCGCCTCGCCCTGCGACGCGCGATGAGCTCGTTCGCGTGCACACGCCCGAGCATGTGGATCAGATCGCCGGCACCGCCGGGCAGCGGTTCCGGCTCGACGCCGACACCTACACGTCGGCCGACTCCTACGACGTCGCGCTCCACGCCGCCGGCGCCTCCATCGCCGCGGTCGAGCACACGCTCGCCGAAGGTACGCCCGCCATAGCGTTCGTCCGGCCTCCCGGTCACCATGCCGAGCAGGACCGTGCGATGGGGTTCTGTCTGTTCAACAATGTCGCTGTCGCGGCCGCCTCGGCGCGGGTCGCGGGAGTCGACCGGGTCGCGATACTCGACTACGACGTGCACCACGGCAACGGCACGCAGTGGATGTTCTACGACGATTCGGCCGTGCTCTACGTCTCGCTGCATCAGTACCCGTTTTATCCGGGGACGGGCGCCGTCACCGACGTCGGTCGTGGCGACGGGATCGGCTTTACTCTCAACGTGCCGCTCGAGGCCGGGGCGAGTGATGCCGACTACGACCGCGCCATGCGCGAGGTGGTCGGGCCGGTCGTGACGGCGTTCCGACCGGAGCTGGTTCTGCTGTCGGCTGGATACGACGCGCACGCCCAGGACCCGCTCGGTGGAATGCAGGTGTCGACCGAGGGCTTCGCGGCGATGACGGCACACGTGCAGCGCCTGGCCGCGACCTGCTGCCAGGGGCGGCTGGCGGCGGTCACCGAAGGCGGGTACGACCTGACTGCCCTCGACGCCTGTCTCGAGTCCACGCTGACACAGCTGGGCGACGGACCGCCGGCGTCCGCGGCGGCCGTGATCGGCGACACCAACCGTGTCGATTCAGTGATCCCTGCCGTGCGACAGGCTCTCGAGCCGTATTGGCCGGGCGTAATCGGGTGATGCCGGACAGGTTAGAAGCGCCTGAAGCCAGACGCCCGCAGGCTGAAGACGGAGCGGGCGAGCCGCCCTTGCTATAATCCTTCCAGACCCGCACTGTTTCCTGTCTCCGACCTCTGTTCACAAAGCCACCACCGTGTCCGACTACAACCCACAGGCGATCGAAGAGAAGTGGCAGCGGCGCTGGGCCGACGAGCGCGCATTCGAGGTGACCGAAGAGCCCGGGCGCCCCAAGTTCTACTGCCTCGTCATGTTCGCCTATCCGTCCGGTCACGCGCACGTCGGACACGTGCGGAACTACATGATCGGCGACGTCATTGCGCGGATGAAGCGGATGCGCGGCTTCAACGTCCTGCACCCGTTCGGATGGGACGCCTTCGGCTTGCCGGCCGAGAACGCCGCCATCAAGAACCGGTCGCATCCCGAAACCTGGACGCTCGAGAACATCGCGCACATGAAGGGGCAGTTGCAGCGGCTGGGCATCAGCTATGCCTGGGAGCGCGAGCTGGCGACCTGCGAGGCGAGCTACTACAAGTGGAACCAGTGGCTGTTTCTCCAGATGTTCGAGCGGGACGTGGCGTATCGTCGCCGTTCCACGGTGAACTGGTGCTCGAGCTGCGCGACGGTCCTCGCCAACGAGCAGGTTGTCGACGGCGGCTGCTGGCGGTGCGGTACCGTGGTCGAGCCACGGGAGCTCGAGCAGTGGTTCCTGCGGATCACCCAATATGCCGACGGGCTGCTCGACGGTATCGAGCGGCTCGACGAGTGGCCCGACAAGGTGCTGACGATGCAGCGGAACTGGATCGGACGCTCCGAGGGGGCGCTGGTCAGGTTCCCCGTTGAAGATGCCGCCGTTGGCACCGAGCCGGCCGCGGATGGAGACGCGGTCGACATCGAGGTTTTCACCACGCGGATCGACACGATCTTTGGCGCGACCTTCGTGTTGCTGGCACCGGAACATCCTTTGGTCGACCGCTTCGTCGATGAGGCGACAGACCCGGAGGCGTTGCGCCGGCAGGTCCAGCAGTTTCGCGCGTTGGACCGGACCGACCGCATGACCGGGGCGCTGGAGAAAGAGGGGTTCGATACCGGGCGCACAGCGCTCAACCCGTTCACCGGGCGGCCAGTGCCCGTCTGGATCGCCAACTTCGTGCTCGCCGAGTATGGCACCGGCGCCGTCATGGCGGTGCCGGCCCACGACCAGCGGGACTTTGAATTTGCCAGAGCATTTGATATTTCCATCGTTCCTGTGGTCGATCCCGGGGCTGAGGATGAAAGCCCGCAGGCGGCCTCGCTGCCACCTCGCGAGGATGTGCTTGCCGGCAGGGCCGT
>JASLOY010000038.1:0-9603 GCA_030745255.1 Vicinamibacterales bacterium | reverse complement strand
GACGTTGGTGAACTCCGGCGAGTTTACAGGCCTGTCTACCGAGGGCGCGGCCGAGCACATGGCGCGGGCGGCCGAGTCGATGGGGGTGGGCCGAGCAGAAGTGCAGTTCAGACTCAAGGATTGGGGAATTTCACGGCAGCGGTACTGGGGCACGCCGATCCCGATCATCCACTGTGATGCGTGCGGGTTGCAGCCGGTATCGCTGGACGACCTCCCGGTGGAGTTGCCCAAAGTGTCGGAGTTCACCGGTCGAGGCGATTCGCCGCTGGCGCAGATTCCCGAGTTCGTCAACACCACCTGCCCGTCATGCCAGGGCCCCGCGCGTCGAGAGACCGACACGATGGACACGTTCGTGGACTCCTCCTGGTATTTCTATCGCTATTGCGATGCGTCGAATAATGCCCAGGCCTTCGACCCCGAGACGGTCCGTTACTGGGGGCCGGTCGACTTCTACAGCGGCGGTGTCGAGCACGCGATCCTGCACCTGATTTACTCTCGATTTTTCTGCCGGGTCTTCAAGGACCTCGGCATGGTGGACCACGACGAGCCGTTCACGCGTTTGCTGACTCAGGGCATGGTGCTGCGCGACGGCGCGGTGATGTCGAAGTCGAAGGGCAACGTCGTCGACCCCGATCAGATGATCGCGAGCTATGGCGCCGATACGCTGCGCCTTTACGAGATGTTCGTCGCGCCGCCCGAGAAGGAGATCGAGTGGACCGACTCCGGGCTGGAGGGCAGCTTCCGATTCTTGACCAGGGTCTGGCGGCTCGTCACCTCGCTCAGTTCGGTGGCGGCTGGCACACCACAGACCGGCCTGGAAACGATGACGCTCGATGACGCCCATCGCGCGCTGCGCCGAAAGACGCACGAGACGATTCGTCGGGTCTCGGCGGATCTCGACCCGCGTGTGCATCTGAACACTGCGGTGTCGGGGCTGATGGAGCTCGTCAACGACCTCTACGCCTTCTGCGAGCGGCATGGCTTGGCGCCACACGCTGCCGCGGCGGGGCAGGGGGCGCCGGCGGCTGACCAGGTGGCGGCGGAGACACGCGCGGTGCTCGGAGAGGCGATCGAGGCGCTGGTGCTGATGTTGTCACCCTTTGCCCCACATCTGTGCGAAGAGCTCTGGGAGCGGCTCGGGCACGGCGGCGGCCTCGTCACGGTGGCGTGGCCCACGTTCGACCCGGAGGTGGCGCGGGCCGACGAGATCGTGGTGCCCGTGCAGGTCAACGGCAAGCTCCGCGCTCGTCTCACCGTGCCGGCCGCTGTAGCGGACGACGACCTCAGGGCGTCGGCGTTGGATGTGCCCGCCGTGCAATCGCACATCGCCGGCAAGACCGTGGCGCGTGTGGTGGTCGTCAAACGCAAGCTCGTGAACATAGTGGTCCGGTGACGTTCACTCCAAGCTGTGTCGAGGGACGAATATCGTGGTACGGTGATCAGGAAACGGAGACAAGACCATGACGAGCCGACAGCGATCCAATCTGGCGGGCCTGATGTGCGCGTTTGTCGCGGCGCTCGTTTGCAGCGGGTGCGGGTATACGCTTGCCGGGCAGGGGTCATTCCTGCCTGACTACATCCAGACGATCGGCGTGCCGATGTTCGAGAACACGACGACGGTGTTCGAGGTCGAGCAGAATCTGACCCAGGAGGTTCGGACGGCTTTCATCGGGCGCGGGCCATACACGGTCATCGCGTCCGAGACCGGCGTCGACGCCTTGCTCGATGGCACGATTACCGGTATCACGATCATGCCGGCCACATTTACCGCGCAACAGCAGGCCTCGCGCTACATCTTCACCCTGAGCGCCGCGATCGAGTTTCGCGATCTGACGACCAACGAGATTCTCTGGGAGAATCCCGCACTCACCTTCAGCGACGAGTACGAGGTGGCGTCAGGGACCGGAGGTGAACTGGATGCCACGACGTTCTTCGGGCAGCAGTCGAACGCCGTCGAGCGGGTGGCCAAGGATTTTGCCGGTACGGTCGTGAGCTCGATCCTTGAAGCGTTCTAGCGACGCGGCGCCCGACCCTCGTTGGCGCCGCATCGCTAGGCTGCTTCTATCACAGCCCCGCTACGCGGGGGCTGGACATTTTCCCCGGGTGATGCGGTGGTGCCGTACGATGTCCAGCGACGCGGCGCCCGACCTTCGTTGGCGCCGCATCGCTAGGCTGCTTCTATCACAGCCCCGCTACGCGGGGGCTGGGCTCCCACCACAGGCGGGCGTCCGGCTGCGAGTGCCAGCGTCTGCCGCGACGGCGTCCTGAAGCCCAAAGCGAGCCGTGGGCAAGACATCGGCTCGCCGTTCTCCATGAGCACTATTACACCAAGCGCGACGCACAAGCAGATTGCGTCCGGCGATCTGGACCCCGTCTATCTGGTGCTGGGAGACGATGCCGTGGAGACGGCTGAGATGGCCGACGCCTTCCAGGAAGTCGTGGACGACGGCTTGCGGGCGTTCAACGTCGTCCGGCTGCATGGAGGCGAGGCGACCTTGGGACAGGTCATCGATGCGGCAAGGACGCTGCCGATGATGGCGCCGCGCCGCATCGTCATCGTGCTGCGAGCGGAGCGTTGTCTCGTGCCGAAACGCGAGAGCCGCGCCACGGCTGCGGACTTGGAGGAATTCGAAGCCTATCTTGCTGATCCTCACCCGCACGCCAGTCTCATCCTCGTCGCCGGCGACCTCGACAAGCGTCGCAGCATCACGAAGCGCTTGCTCAAGACCGCGACGGTGGTGACCTGCGGCGTTCTCGATACCCTCGCCGACGCTGAGCGATGGGTGCGGCGGCGCGTCTCCGCCGAGGGCATGTCGATCGCGCCGGCAGCCGCCCGTCTGCTGGCGGCGCAGGTGGGCCCGGATCTCACGCGGCTGCGGGGTGATGTCGAGCGGCTCTTGCTATTTGCCGCCGGTCAGTCGTCCATCGGGGTCAAAGACATCCGGGAGATCGCCGGCCCGGCAGTGGCGCATGATGACTGGGCGGTTGCCAGGGCGATCGAGCACGGCCAGACGGCCCAAGCTCTGAAAGAGCTGGCGCTAGTGCTCGAATCTGGCGCCGCAGCCTACATGGTGCTGGGGCAGTTGGCCTGGGTGGTGAGAACAAAGCTGCCGTCCGGCCGCCTTCCCGATGCAGTGGAGGCGCTCTTCCGAACCGACCTGGCTCTGAAGAGCTCGGCCGGCGACCACCGGGTCTTGCTGGAGCGGCTCGTATTGGAGCTTTGCGGCGAGGGCCTTGGGGGGGCTGGTGGACGTCAACCCCAGGGGCGGCGCGTCGTGGGGTGAACTGAGTTAACTCGCCGCGCCAGCGAGCCGCTTGGCAAGCCGAGATTTGTATCGCGCCGCAGTGTTGTCGTGGATGATGCCCTTGGCGGACATCTTGTCGATCAGCGAGACGGTGCCGTTGAGAACCGATCGCGCTTCGTCGGTTCTGCCCTGGTCGATTGCCGCACGTAGCGACTTCAACGCGCGGCGCAGCCGGGTTCGCATCCCCCGGTTCCGCGCACGTCGGACGAGATCCTGTCTGTGCGCCTTCAACGTGTTTTTGTGATTGGCCAAAACGTCGTGGTTCCTTTCCGCTTCTTGGTGCCAGCCGGCCCTGACCGGCCAGTCGACCCTTCAGTATAGCACCTGAGGACGGTTGGGGCGTCGCGTGGCGGCCTTTACCGGTCCTTCAGTCGCCGCAATGAGCGGCGTTGCCGCTTGTCCGGTCTCGAGGGCGTCTCGGTTGCGCTGCGTCCGGAACCCGGGCGAGGTGGGCCGCCCGGTGAGCCACCGAGACGGAATAGCTCGAGCTCGGCTGCGGTCGGCGCCGGGGTGACGTCGTCATAGAGTGCCCTCGCCGTCGCCCTGGGGACGTGCTGCGTGGCGAGCGACCGCACGACCACCTGTTGTCGCCGGCCGTTCGGGCGCGTTATCGAGAGCCGGTCACCGTTCTGAATCGTCCGGTGCGGTTTGGCGCGCTGACCGTTTACGTCGACCTTGCCGCCACGACAGTACCGTTGGGCCTCCGACCGGGTCTTGAACAGACAGGCGACGTCGAGCCAGACATCAAGTCGGGCACGGTCGATCGCAGCGTCCTCTGGTGGCACGTGGTTCGCCCGGGGCGGTGCTAGCGCTGTGAGCCGTCGTCGGCGGCCGGGCGTGGCGCCGGTGGTGGCACATCCGAATAGGAAAGGATGCGCCGACCATCTCTCACTTCGTAGCTCTTGTAAATGGTCTGGCCGTTCGACACGGTGGCCGATCGGTCCCGGTCCGTGACGGTCGTGGACGAGCGGACGCGGTCGAGATAGTTTCTGGTTTCGCGGAACGGCGGGACCTGATTGCCATGCCGCGCCACCGCTTCTGGTCCGGCGTTGTAGGCGGCCAGAGCGAGCTCTTCGTTGCCGTCAAAGCGGTCGAGGAGCTGGCGTAGATAGGTAACGCCGCCACGGACGTTCTGGTCTGGATCGTAGGGGTCCGTCACGTGCAGGTCGGCCGCCGTGGCCGGCATCAGCTGCATCAATCCCATCGCACCCTTCTGCGATCGGGCTCGCGGGTTGAAGGCCGATTCGACCTGGATGACCGCCCGTACGAGCTCGGGCCGCACGCCGTGACGGGTCGCTTCCCGCAGAATGATCGTATCGAGGCTCTGGTTTGGAACGGGCCGGGCGGCGCGAGTCGCTCGAATCGCCGACGTCCCACGCACCGGAACCGTCGTCACCGCCCCGACGCGCGGGGTATCCGACAGGACCAGCACGCCGTCGGCATCGCGCCAGGAGTAGATCTGCGCCTCGGCGGCTTCGGAGATGGCCACGAGGACGGTCGCGACGAGGAGACCGCCGAGCAGTCTCTTGGTCGCGAGCGTGTGAGTCGGGACACGGAACATCACGTGCGCACCATACCGTACATATCGGGGCGCGCAGGCGAGCGCGTTAGAGGCTGCCCCCGTCATCCCGCGAGCATCCCGGTCACGACTGTGCGGCTTTCGGCCAACAGAGCGTCGATTCTCTCCGGCTGCCGGCCGCCGGCCTGGGCGAAATCGGGCCGCCCACCGCCACCGCCACCGACAATTGGCGCGATCGCCTTGACGACCTTCCCGGCGTGTACCTGTTCGGTGAGATCCTTGCTGACCGACACGACCAGCGCCACCTTGTCCCCGTTTTCCGAGGCCAGCACCACTACTCCTCGCCCGAGACGGTCACGCAGCGAATCGGCCAGACCGCGCAACGACCCCTTCTCCAGCCCCGACACGCGTCGTGCGATCAACCGGGCATCGCCGATCTCGACCGCGTCGTCGCCACCCCCGCCGCTGTGGGTCCCGAGCGCCGCCTTCATCTTCAGCTGTTCGAGCTCGCGCGTCAGGCGCTTGGTCTCGCCAGTCAGCCGCTCGACCGTCTCCACGGCCTGTGTTCCGGGAACGCCCAGGGCGGCCAGCACCTGGTCGAGTGACGAGCGTTGTGCCTGGACGTGGGCCACGGCGCCCGCGCCCGTGACCGCCTCGATCCGGCGCATACCAGCCGCTACCCCGGTCTCCTGAGTGATCGCGAACAGCCCGATGTCGCCGGTGGCGCGGCAGTGCGTCCCCCCGCAGAGCTCCATGCTCACGCCGGGCACCGACACGACCCGCACCGATTCGCCGTATTTTTCGCCAAAGAGCGCCATCGCGCCGGCGTCGATCGCCTCCTGGGTCGAGCGCACCTCGGTGTCAACTGGGTCGTTTTCGTAGATGTGGGTGTTGACATCACGCTCGATGGCGTCGAGCAGGTCACGGCTGATTGGGGCGCCATGCGCGAAATCGAACCTGAGCCGGTCGGGCGCGACCAGCGACCCGGCCTGCTTGACATGGGCGCCGAGCTGTCTACGCAGCGCGGCATGCAGGAGATGCGTCGCGGTATGGTTGCGGCGGATTGCGTCCCGGCGCGGCGCGTCGACTTCCGCCGTCACGCGCTGTCCCACGTTGAGCGCGCCGGCTGTGACGGTGATGCGGTGCAGTCGCGGCCACCGTGGGAACGGTCTGGAGACGTCGTTCACGGCGGCCCTGGCGCCATCGTCCGTTCTCAGCTCACCCTCGTCCGAGACTTGTCCGCCCGCTTCCAGATAGAACGGGCTCTGCCGGAGTGCCGCGAAGCCGGCTTCACCGGCTGACAACCGGTCGACCTGCACCCGATCTTCGCCGAACAGCTGTATGAGTGGAGTTTCGACGCACCCGGCCTCGTAACCGACGAAGTCGTCAGGTTGGTCGGCCAGGTCGTCTCGACCCGGTGTCGCGTTCATGACGAATGAGGCATCCTCCCCATCGCTGCCAAATCTCGCCTTCGCGCGCGACTGAATGCGCTGCGCCTCGAGCGCCGCCTCGAAGCCGTCGCGGTCGACGGTGACCGTTCGCTCACCGGCCAGATCCTCGATGAAGTCCAGTGGGAGCCCGTAGGTGTCGTAGAGCCGGAAGATTTCCTGCCCCGGCAGCACACCTCCGGCACTCGCCGCCAGGGCCGACTCCAGTCTGGGCAGCCCGTCGTTGAGGACAGCGTCGAACCGTTCCTCCTCGGTGCGGACGACCTGTGCGATCGTGTCGCGACTCGTGGCCAGCTCGGGGTAGGCGGCACCCATCTCGGTCACCAGGACGTCCACCAGTCGGTGGAGGAACGGGCCCGTCATGCCGAGCTTCTTGCCGTGCCGCATCGCGCGGCGCATGATCTTGCGCAGCACGTAGCCGCGCCACTCGTTGGACGGCATGATCCCGTCGGCAATCAGAAAAGACATGGCGCGGAGGTGATCGGCCACAACCCGCATGGAGACATCGTGATGACCCGGAGAGGCCTGGTGCGTGTGAGGGCCGTAGACTCGGCCCGTCTGGTCTCCAATCGCGCCAAGGAGTGGCGCGAACAGGTCGGTGTCGTAGTTCGAGACCTTGCCTTGCAGCACCGCGACGATCCGCTCGAGTCCCATCCCGGTGTCGATCGAGGCGGCCGGTAGCGGCGCCAGACGTTTTTCGGTATCCCGGTCGAACTCCATGAACACGTTATTCCAGATCTCGACGTAGCGGTCGCAACTGCAGTCGATGCCACGGCAGATCGGTTCGTGGCACGGGAGCTCGTCACCACGGTGGTAGTGCACTTCCGAGCAGCGACCGCAGGGACCGGTGTCGCCCATCGCCCAGAAGTTTTCCTCCATGCCGAGCTCGACGATTCGGTCGGCCGGGACGAGCGTGCTCCAGATGGCGTGCGCCTCGTCGTCGCGCGGTATCCCTGACTCGCCCTTGAACACCGTCGGAATGAGCTGTTC
This sequence comes from Vicinamibacterales bacterium, assembly GCA_030745255.1. Taxonomy (GTDB): domain Bacteria; phylum Acidobacteriota; class Vicinamibacteria; order Vicinamibacterales; family UBA8438; genus NP936. The sequence goes on along the minus strand of JASLOY010000038.1, from coordinate 2,341 downwards.
CGGCGGCAGCTGCCACACTTCGGTCAGGAGCGTCCAGGCAAACGGGATCGCCTCCATCTTGAAGTAGTCGCCGAAAGAAAAGTTCCCCAGCATCTCGAAGAATGTGTGGTGACGCCAGGAGGGGCCGACGTTGTCGAGGTCGTTGTGCTTCCCGCTGACCCGCATGCATTTCTGGGAGGTGGTGGCGCGCGTGTATGAGCGCCGTTCCCGCCCGAGGAACAGATCCTTGAACTGGTTCATTCCCGCGTTGGTGAACAACAACGTCGGATCGTCGACTGGGACGAGTGACGCACTTCGCACGATCTGATGGCCTTGGCGGGCAAAAAAGTCGAGAAAGCTCTGGCGAACCTCGCTGGACGTCATTCGGCTATTCTTCCACAAAAGCGGTGTCTCGCCCGGCGCGCGATAACAGCGCTTTCGCCACGCGATCGGGGGGGAAACCCTGCCGCAACAGCGCCTGATTGAGCCGGCGGAGCTCGGCGCGGTCGCGAATCGGGCCATGCACCCGCTTCGCGATGGCACGTTCGAGCACCGACTGCTCGTCGATCTCGTCGAACACTTCGGTGACGGCGCGGCGTGCTGTGAGGGTGGCGATGCCCAGCGCCTCGATTTCCCGCCGGGCCCGGCTCTTGCCGCGGAGCTTCACCTCGGCGGCACGCCGGGCGTAGGCGAGCGCCGTCCGGGTGTCGTCGACCGCTCCCTCGTGGCTGAGCCTCGCGATCGCGGTCTCGATCTCGGAGGTGGCGAACTCCCGCCGCGTCAACCGATCACGGAGTTGGGCCGTCGACAGCTCCCGCCGCGCGAGCAGACGCAAGCCGATCTGGTAGGCACTCGGCTCTCGCGTTTCTGACATAGGTGACAGGCCCTGATTGGGCCACCTAGTCTCCGAACCGGGTGACTGCTGGCGGCTCGTCGCCGCCGCTCGGCGCGCGGGCCATGTCGCTCTGCGCGGCGTTGCCGGTCGCGGTCACACCCTGGAGGCGCAGCTTGAACTCTTCGGGGTTGCTGGCCCATCGAAGTGCCATGTCGCGAGTGACGTGGCCGCGCTCATACAGTCCGTAGATGGACTGGTCGAATGTCTGCATTCCGTATTGGGAGGTGCCCGCGGCGATCGCGCCTTCGATGAGGTGTGTGCGTTCCGGGTCCACGATGCAGTCACGGATGAACGGGGTGTTGATCATGACTTCGACGGCCGCGCAACGCCCGGTCTCATCGACCCGGGGAATGAGCCGTTGCGACACGATCGCCCGGAGCACACCGGCAATCTGCATCCGGACCTGTCGGTGCTGGTGTGTCGGAAAGACCGCGACCAGACGATTGATCGTCTCCGTAGCGTCGAGCGTGTGCACCGTCGACATCACAAGGTGTCCGGTCTCGGCCGCGGTCAACCCCGTTTCGACCGTCTCGAGGTCGCGCATCTCTCCGACCAGGATGACATCGGGGTCCTGACGCAATGCGCTGCGGAGCGCGTCAGCGAACGAGCGCGTGTCGACGTTCACTTCCCGTTGATTGATGATCGACTGGCGGTCCTGATGGAGATACTCGATCGGGTCTTCCACCGTCATGACGTGGGCGGCGCGGGTGTGATTGATGTGGTCGATCAGTGCCGCCAGTGTGGTGCTCTTGCCGCTGCCGGTGGTGCCGGTCAGCAGAATGAGCCCGCGTTCCTCTTCGGCGATGGTTTTCAGAACCTGCGGTAAATCGAGATCGTCGATCGTCTTGACCTGAATCGGGATGACACGGAGGACCATGGCGACCGTGCCGCGCTGGCGAAACACGTTGCAGCGGAAACGCCCGAGCCCGGCGACACTGTGGGCAAAATCCACCTCGTGGTCTCGTGCAAACCGCGGGTGGAGCCCCGCAGGCACCAACCCGGCCGCCATTGTCTCCAGTGTGGCGGGTTCGAGACGATGCTCCTCGGCAATCGGACACAGCTTTCCGTGGAGCCGCATCATCGGAGAGTTGCCGCTCTTGAGATGAAGATCGGACGCGCCGGCTTGCACCGCCGTGGCAAGAAGCTCGGTGATATCCATACGGCCGTTTGCTCCGGGAGCCAATCAGCTGGTGTTGGCCGTTGCGATCGCGTCGGGTGCCGTGGTGTGTCTCGGATACACGTGGGTGAGCCAGCCGTGCGTGTCCGGGATGTTGCCGTCGACGACGTCGAAAAACCGGCGCTGAATGGCGGCGGTGACCGGGCCTCGCGCGCCGTCTCCGATGGCGATCTTGTCGACACTCCGGATCGGGGAGATCTCAGCCGCCGTGCCGGTGAAGAATGCCTCGTCCGCGACGTACAACATCTCGCGCGGAATCGGTTGCTCGTGCACCGGGAACCCCAGATCAC
>JASLOY010000389.1 GCA_030745255.1 Vicinamibacterales bacterium | reverse complement strand
CGGCCGGTGGGTGCGCGCTCGACGTCGGGTGTGGGCGGTCGCTCTTTTCCGAAATCGATGAAACGTTTCCGTTCAGCATCGTGTCAGGGGATCTCGAATACGTCGGGGTGCGGACCCGGGCGGGAGAGGTGCCAGAGCAGCATTGGGCGGTGTTCGACGCCGAGCAGCTGCCGTTCGCGGACCGGCAGTTCGATGCGGTCTTTGCCGGGGAGGTCATTGAGCACACGCCGGCGGCGTCGGTGGCGCTGGTCGAGTGGCGGAGGGTGCTCAGGCCCGGCGGCGTCGTCATCATCACCACGCCTAACAGGGAGCGGCTACTGGCGGTGGCCGACCGCCGTGAACGACCCTGCAGCGAGGACCACCTGAGCGAGCTGTCCTACCGCGAGTTGGCGGGGCCGCTGTTGCGGGACGCGGGGTTCGAGTTCGTTGGACAGTCGTGTCTCTATCTGGAGCTATGGCTCACCAATCTGTGGAGCGGCGATCAGACCGAGGACCATTTGCAGTCCTACGGCAACCGGCGTAACAACGTGTGGCTGATGAAAAGGCTGTTGCCACTTGGACGGTTCGTGCCGTGGGTGTCCTTGGGGCTGACCGTGATCGGACGGAGACGCTGACAGGGTGGCACGAGTAGCGGTCGTCACATCGCATCCGCTCTTCGCCAAAGGAGGGCATCTCGTCATTGCCGACGGGTTGACGAAGGCGTTGCGCGAGGCGGGACACGAGGCCACCGTGATACGGACACCCCAGAACCGGTTTGGCCGGCAGGGGGCGGCGTATCTGGCGACGTGGCTGACCGATGTCGGGCTGACTTTCGACGGGCATCCGATCGATCATCTGGTGAGCTTTCGGTTCCCAAGCTACGCGGTGCGGCATCCCTCGCACGTCTGCTGGCTCAATCATCGGATGCGCGAGTACTACGACCAATGGCCGCGCTTCAGTGGGCCGCTGTCATGGCGCGGGCGGGGCAAGGAACGGCTCCGCCGTCGGGTAATTCACGCGGCCGACCGGTATCTGTTGACCCGGAACGTCCGGCGGGTCTTCGCGCAGTCTCGGACGATTCAACGACGGCTCGAGCGCTGGGGTGACATCCCGTCGGAGGTGCTGTATCCGCCACCGCCGCCTCGGCCGTATCGCTGCGACGAATATGGGGACTATCTGTTCGTGGCGTCGCGCTTGTCGCCGCTCAAACGCGTCGGTCTCGTGCTCGAGGCATTGGCGCATCCTGTGGCCGATGGTATTCAGTGCGTAATTGCGGGTGACGGCGAAGAGCGCGAGGCTCTCCGGTCGCGTATCGACGACCTGGGCCTGGGTGACCGGGTGCGTCTCGCGGGCAGCATCGACGAGACCGAGCTGGTCGAGCACCTGGCGTGTTGTCGCGCGGTCTGTTACGTGCCATCCGCCGAGGACTACGGGCTGGTGACATTGGAGGCGTTCGTGTCACGGAAGGCGGTGATCACCTGCGTCGACAGCGGCGGCCCGGCTGAACTCGTCCGGTCGGATGAAGAAGGGTTGGTCGCACTGCCTGACCCGGAGTCGCTGGCGAACGCTTTTCGACGGGTCTTCGACGATGTCACCCTAGCCGAGCGGCTTGGCGTCGCGGCTGAGGCGCGTGCGCGCGAGTTCACGTGGGAGCAGACGATTCAGCGGCTACTCGTCGGATAAACTGGGTGATCATGGCCTACGACAGCGTGCTCGAGAAGAAGCTGGCGCGAAAGACGACGCGGGCAATCGTCGACTTCGATCTGATCGAAGATGGCGACCGCGTCATGGTCGGTCTGTCCGGCGGCAAGGACAGCTGGGCGCTTCTGCGGCTCCTCGACGCGCTGCGTCGGCGAGCGCCGATACGTTTCACGCTGGTGGCGGTGAATGTGAACTCCGGATATGACGGCTACAAGCACGATACGATCGCACGGACCTGCGACGAGCACGGCTGGGAGTACCGAATTGAGCACACGTCGATTGGCGACATCATCGACGACAAGCTCGACGCGCGGGCCACGCCCTGCTCGTTGTGTGCCCGGTTGCGGCGCGGGGTGTTGTATCGGGTGGCACGCGATGTCGGGGCCACCAAGATCGCCCTCGGGCATCACGCGGACGACTTTATTGAAACGCTCCTTCTCAATCTGTTCTTCGCCGGCGCGTTGAAGGCAATGCCCGCTCGTCTCGTTTCCGACGACCGGCGGCATGTCGTGATCCGCCCCCTGGTCTATGTCAGCGAAGAAGAGGCGCGGGACTATGCCCGGATGGCTGGGTTGCCGGTGATCGGCTGCTGCTGTCCCGCCTGCGGAGACCTGAGCTTGCAACGCCAGCGGGTCAAGCGGCTCCTGTTGGATCTCGAGCGTGAGCATCCCGGCGTCAAGCAATCGATGTTGAAGGCACTCGGCAACGTGGCGGGCCGGCACCTGCTCGACCGGCGACTGAATCCGTTGGTCGAGCTGAGGGCCGAAGTGGCCGAGCAACTCGACCAGGTGGCCGTTGCGACGTAGCCGGCATCGTTCCGACCATCCGCGTCACCATTGACTCTCCATGCGAGCCGTCCTCCAGCGTGTGTCCTCGGCCCGGGTTTCGGTCGGCGACCGGCTCGTGGCCGCAATCGAGCACGGGTTATTGGTCTATGTCGGCATCGCGCGGACCGATGAGGCGAGCGACACGGCATTTCTGGCGAACAAGATTGTTGGGTTGCGCGTCTTTCAAGATGCAGAGGGTCGGTTCAATCGGTCGGTGCATGAGGTCGAGGGCGCGGTGCTCCTGGTCTCGCAGTTCACGCTCTATGGCGATTGTCGCCGGGGGCGACGCCCGTCCTTTGATCGCGCCGCGCCGCCAGTCGAGGCCAGGGCCCTGTATGAGACGTTGGCCGATGCGTTGCGGGAGCAAGACGTGCCGGTGCAGATGGGGGAATTTCAGGCGCACATGGCCGTCGAGTGCGTCAACGACGGTCCGGTGACCATGCTGCTTGATAGCGGCAAGGCGTTTTGACGCGTCTCTTCTTGGTCGCGCTCGTCGGCGAGGGTCTGCTTACCAGCGTGGCCGTAGTGTGGATCCGTCTGCGCGGGCTCGCCGTGGTGGCTGGGGAGCCGGTGACGGGACTGGGGCTGGGATTCGGCGCCGCGGCCGTGCTGGCGTTCCTCAACTACGCTGTGCTGCGCCTCGCTCCGCCGCTCCAGCCGGTGCGGTCGATTCGTCGTCTGTATCGGGAGACGTTGCGGCCGCTGTTTGCCGCGGCGAGGCCACTCGAGATCGCTGCTGTCAGCCTCGCCGCCGGGGTGGGGGAGGAACTGCTGTTTCGGGGGGCGGTGCAGGCCGAGTTCGGGCTGGTCGTGGCGAGTGTGTTGTTCGGGCTGGCACACGTCGGCGGCCGGAGCTCTGTCGTCTTTGGGGTATGGGTCGCGGTCATCGGTGTCGCGCTGGGCGGGTTGGCGCACGCGGCCGGTGGGCTGTTGGCCCCGATCGTGGCGCACGCCGCCTACGACGCGGCGGCGATCTGCTACATACGATGGGATGCTGCAGTCGGTGGCGAGGGTCAGGCTGCTGGGAGTAGACGATGAGGCAACGTGTGATCAGGGTGGGATGTTGGGTGTTGGGGATCTGGCTGATGGCCAGTCTGGTCGCCGCCCAGCAGCGGCCATTGCTGACTGAGGACCCGGAGGCGATCGGCGACGGGCTGGTCCTGCTTGAAGCGGGCATCGATCGGGCCTGGGACGAGACCTTTACGGTCTCCGGCCTCGAGGGGAACCTGCTGCGCGGACCTCAACTTGGGCTCAGCTTCGGGATGGGTCCGAATGCCGAAATTCAGATCGACGGCATCTCGTTCAGCCGATTGGACATCTCCGATCGATTCGATGCTCCACTGTCAGGCATGCTCGACGTCAGCGGAGACACCAGCAGCAGCTTTGCTGACATTGTCGTCGGGGCCAAGGTAAAGGTTGTCGGCGAGGGGGCGCGTATGCCCGCGATCGCCTTGCGGTTCGCGACGCGCCTGCCCAATGCCAGCAACGAAAGCGGCCTCGGGCTCGACACGATCGATTTCTTTCAGTCCTTACTCGTCGGTAAGACGGTCGAGTCGGTTCGCGTGGTCGGCAACATCGGGCTCGGCATTCTCTCGGATCCGACGCGCGGCGACCGGCAGAACGACGTCTTGACCTACGGCTTGTCACTGGCGCGCGCGTTCGCCCAGGGTGCAGAGATCGTCGGGGAGATTAACGG
>JASLOY010000388.1 GCA_030745255.1 Vicinamibacterales bacterium | reverse complement strand
TCGCATACGAGATTGTACGAACGCTCTTCCCTTACCCGGCGTCGTATGTGTGACATCCAGCACGCGATACAGCTCGTCGTTCCGCTTGATCAGCATGCCTTTGCGAAGACGTGTGGCTTGGACAGATTCCATAAACGGCAGACTCTCTGGGCTTCGGGCTACAGGCTACAGGCGCACTCGGTGGTGGACAGACGGCACCGGAAGAACCCGCACCCACAATGTGAGGATCGTACCATACGGCCACAAACCGACCCAAAATCAATCGGGCCGCGCCGGGGTCCATCGACGGGCACTATGCTCGGACATCTGCATAAGCGTGCGCGCGCCCGCCGGTGAGAATCGGCCGAAGATACCGTCCCGTCACCGAGTCTTCCGCCATCGCGATCTGCTCGGGCGTGCCCTCGGCCACGATGTGCCCCCCGGCCTCCCCACCCTCCGGACCGAGGTCGATAATCCAGTCCGCGGTCTTGATGACGTCGAGGTTGTGCTCGATGACGAGCAGGCTGTTGCCGGCCTGGAGCAGCTTGCGGAACGCCGCCAGCAGCTTGGCAATGTCGTCGAAATGCAACCCGGTGGTGGGCTCGTCCAGAATATAGAGAGTGCGGTCGGCCTTCCGCGACGAGAGGTGCGAGGCGATCTTGATGCGCTGTGCCTCGCCGCCCGACAGCGTCGTGGCCGGCTGTCCGAGACGCAGATACCCCAGCCCGATTTCGTCGAGCACGCGCAGCCGCCGCACCACCTTGGGCGATGCGCTGAAAAACGACAGTGCCTCGCGCACCGTCATGTCGAGCACCTCGGCCACGTTACAGCCGCGATAGAGCACGTCCAGCACCTGCGGCTTGAACCGCCGGCCGTCACACTCGTCGCACGGCACGAAGACGTCGGCCAGAAACTGCATCTCGACCCGCACGACCCCTTCCCCATCGCACCCGTCGCAGCGTCCGCCCGGCACGTTGAAGGAGAAATGGCTGGCGGTCAGCGCATTGGCTCTGGCGTCCTTGGTCTTCGAAAACAGCTCGCGTATCGGGTCGAAGGCTTTGAGATAGGTGACCGGGTTCGACCGGGGGGTGCGTCCGATCGGCGCCTGGTCGACCAGCGTGACGTCGGTGACCAACTCCGAACCGTCGACTTCATCGTGTGCACCAACTGGCTTGTCCCACGACCCCTTGGCACGCTTGATCGCCGCATAGATCACGTCGTGAACCAGGGTGGACTTCCCCGACCCGCTCACCCCGGTGACACAGGTCAGGGTGTTCAGCGGAATGTCGACGTCGATCTCCTTGAGGTTGTGCTGGCGCGCACCGGTGACGCGGATCGCCAGGGGCGGATGCTTCCGACGGCTGGCCGGAAGCGGAATTTGCAGGTCGCCCCGCATGTACTTGGCGGTCAGTGATTGTGGCTCCTTGAGGAGCGCCTCAAACGTGCCGGCAAAGATGATGCGCCCCCCCTGCTCGCCGGCCCCGAGGCCGAGATCGACGACCAGGTCGCCCACCCGGATGGTGTCGGCGTCGTGTTCGACGACCAGCACGGTGTTGCCCTGGTCTCGCAGCTGACGCAGGATGTCGATGAGCCGTTCGTTGTCCCGCGGATGCAACCCGATTGACGGCTCGTCGAGCACGTAGAGCGTACCGACCAGCGCCGAGCCGAGAGCGGTCGCCAGATTGATGCGCTGTGCCTCGCCGCCGGACAGCGTCGATGACAACCGGTCGAGTGTCAGATACTCGAGTCCGACATCCCGCAGAAACGACAACCGGCGGGTGATTTCGCGGACGACCCGTTCGGCCACCGCGTGCTCTTTCTCTGTCAGGGTCAGGGCGTCGAAGAACGCTGCCGCCGCGCCGACGGTGAGCCCGCACACCGAATCGATCGTCCGGCCGCCAACATAGACATCTCGCGCTTCTCGTCGCAGCCGCGTTCCGTCGCATTCGGGACAAGTGAGGTAGCCCCGATACCGGCTGAGAAAGACGCGCACGTGTACTTTGTATTTCTTGCGCTCGAGCCATCGAAAGAAGCCCTTGATTCCCTTGTATCCGTCGCCATCCCCCTCGACGACGAACTCCCGCTCCTCGTCGGTCAGGTCGCGCCACGGCGTCGTCAGCCGGACCCCGCGCGCGCGGGCGGCGCGTTTGAGGTCGACCAGATGTGACCGATAGTGCGGTTTGGAAAACGGCTCGATGGCGTTCTGCTGAATCGACTTCCCCTGGTCGGGCACCGCCAGGTTCAGGTCGAGCTCGATGATGTTCCCGAAGCCGTGACAGGTCGGACAGGCGCCGAAGGGGCTGTTGAACGAGAAGAGCCGTGGCTGAGGCACTTCGTAGACGATGCTGCACTGCCGGCACTCGAACCGCTCGCTGAACCGATGAACGACCGGCGGCTCGGTAGACTCGCCGCCCACCTCCATGGCGAATGCCGACCCACCACCTTCCAGATAGGCCGTTTCCACCGAGTCGGTGACCCGTCCCAACAGGTCGGGCCCAACCTTCAGGCGATCCACGACGACCTGCAGACTCGCACAATCGGCCAACGCGCTCGGGTCGACGTCGTCGAAATTGACCGCCCGACCGTCCCGGCCATCCTGGTCGGTGACAAGGAGACGACCGAATCCCTTCTTGCGCAATGTCGCGATTGCGGCCTCCACCGGCGTCTCGTGCCCGCCGTTGGTCGCTGGCGCCGGTTCGTCTGACACCGGCTCCCGGGCCTCGGTCGCATCCGCGGCCTCCCTCTCGCTGTTCTCCGGCTCACCGCCGTCGGCTCGCGGGACGACCGGAAACGTGAACCCGAGCAGCAGCCGCGTGTCGGCCGGCAGCGTCAGCAGTTGTTGCGCCGCCACCTCGGCCGACTCGCGGATGACCTGTTGCCCGCATTTCCGGCAGACGGTGCGCCCCACCCGCGCAAAAAAGAGCCGCAGGTAGTCGTGTATCTCGGTGGTCGTGCCAACCGTCGACCGCGGGTTGCGCAGGCTGTTTTTTTGCCGGATCGCGATGGCCGGGCAGATGCCGTCGATCTCGTCGACATCCGGCTTCTCCATGCGCTCGAGAAACTGCCGGGCGTAGGCTGAGAGCGACTCGACGTAGCGTCGCTGCCCCTCTGCGTAGATGGTGTCGAACGCCAGCGACGACTTGCCCGAGCCGCTGACCCCCGTCACGATGATCAACCGCCCGGTGGGCAGCGTCAGATCGACGTTCTGGAGGTTGTGCGTGCGCGCGCCCCGAATGACGATGTGCCCATTCCGGCTGGCTGGGGGCTTTGACATGGGAGGACCAGACGGCGCCCCAATTCGGCGGCACCGTAACTGACCACTCTACCCCGCTTGCTCTCGCCGAGTCCAACCCACGGCGCCATCCGGGGGCCGCGGCGTATACTGACGGCAGACCGCAAAGAGACACCATGGACCTGCACGTCAAGATCCTCGCCGCGTTTCACTTGATTTTTGGAGTCGTGGGCCTGTTCGGTTCGCTCATGGTCATGCTGCTCTTCGGGGGCGCCGCCGGCATCACCGCCATGGCAGCCACCAGTGAGCCGGACGCATGGCTCGCAGTACCGATTGTCGCGCTGGTCGGCGGCATGCTCGTCATGCTGATCTTCACCCTGTCCGTCCCCGGCATCATCGCCGGCATCGGCCTGTTGAAGCTGCGCCCCTGGGCCCGGGTCCTCACTATCGTGCTCTCGGTCATCAACCTGATCAACATCCCGTTCGGCACGCTCCTCGGCATCTACGGGCTCTGGATCATGGCCTCGCAGGAAACGGCTCGGCTCTTCGGCGCCGCGCCCCGCACCGCCCCGCCGGCCCCGCGCGTGTAGACCGATGCGGCGGCGCTCCACGCCGGACAGCGGCCACGCACGCGTGTGCTACGATCAGTCGGTTGGACCGCTGCCGTGACCGGCGGCACAACACCGCGGAGTCGCCGCACCGATGGCAGGCCGGTAGCTCAGCCTTCCCGCGTTTGCCGAAGCAACGGCGAGGCAGGCGGGTCCGCCGAGCCGCAAGACGTCGACGCCCGCGCGCCCCACCCGAAGCCGGCGTAGCTCAGTTGGTAGAGCAGCTGATTCGTAATCAGCAGGTCAGCGGTTCGAGTCCGCTCGCCGGCTCCATATTTGCAAAGTTGTTTGCACGCGATCCCCCCAAACTGTTCAGGATAGCTACCACATAGCTACCAGCGTTAAGGTAGCGGATTGACCTTGCCCCCTTAAACCGGTCCAAATCTAGAGAGAGGA
>JASLOY010000387.1 GCA_030745255.1 Vicinamibacterales bacterium | reverse complement strand
CGGCGTGACGAGCAGCAACAGGTGGTCAAGCAGTCCGCCGCCGAATGGTCCGCCTGGCTCGTGCAGCAGGCTTTGTCGGAGACACTGACACCAGACACCGTCATTGGGATCTTCTCGCATGTCGAGACCGCGCGCGTCGTGGCCCATGGCGTCGGCGAGAAGCGCGCCCGCATCGCGGCCATCCAGAAAGACATCGACATCTACCGCGCCGACGTCAAGCGCGTCGCCGACGCGCATCCCGACGCTACGGTGACACTGACGAACGACGAGGCCCCGATGGCGGTGGCTCAGGCCGCCGACCGGCTCGTCGAGCGATTCGACCAGACGCGTGAAGCGGTGGCCGCTCGCAAGTCAGCGGTGCGCGCCGCAGAAGAGTGCGAGGTTAGCCTGGCCCAGGCCACGGCCAGGCAAACGGGTGAGGAGAACCGCATCCGCGAGCTGCTCGTCCTGGCAGAGACCGACGACCCCGAAGAGTTCAGGAGGCGGGCACGCCAGCAGCTCGAACGCCAGGGTCTCGAACGGACGAGTCAGCAGCATCTGTCCAGCCTGCGCGCCACCTGGGGCGGCGAGCACGACCTCGATGCCGCCCGAGCCGCGTTCGCATCGACGACGAAGGACGCGATCGATGAGGAGCTCCGGCAGGCCGAGGCAGTGCTGGCCGAGTTGACGCAACGCAGCACCGAGCAGAAGGAAGAGCGCGGCAGTCTGCAGCTGCGGATGAAGCAACTTTCCAGCGACGAAGACGCCTCCCGCCAGCGTGGCCGTCGCGAGGAGCTTGTCGAGGAGCTGCGGGTCCTGGCGGGCGAGTGGTCAAAGCTGGTCGTAGCCCGAGCTCTGCTGGTGCGGGCCCGCAAGAAATACGAAGAGGAGCGCCAGCCCGATGTAGTGCGCCGCGCGCAGACCTTCTTTCACGGCCTGACCGGCGGCCGCTATCCCAAACTGCACGTTACGGTGGGGGAGCAGGAGATCTCGGTAATCGACCAGAACAGTGTGCGCAAGACCCCCGAGCAGCTCAGCCGCGGCACCTACGAGCAGCTCTATCTCGCGCTTCGCTTCGGTCTCATCCAGAGCATGGGCGAAGAGACCGAACGCCTGCCCGTTATCGTCGACGAAGTCCTGGTTAACTTCGACCTCGAGCGCGCCCGGCGCGCCGCCGCCGCCTTCGTCGAGCTCTCCCGCACCAATCAGGTCCTCGTCCTCACCTGTCACCAGTGGATGGTCGACCTTTTCAAGGAAGTCGTCCCCAACGCCGCTCTCGTCGACCTGTCCGCGGTGCAAGCTATACAACGCTAGCCTGACGACGCTACGATTTTTCAGATGCTTAACGCCGGCCAAGCCTTGGAACGTCTGCGCGAAGGGAACCGACGGTTCGCTTCACACCAAGAGCCCACGCCCGGTCTCAGAGATGCGGCTCGTCGTGCCGAGCTCATCGCCGGCCAGGAGCCGTTTGCAATCATCCTGGGCTGTTCAGACTCGCGCGTTCCCGCGGAGCTCGTCTTCGATCAGGGTTTCGGGGACCTGTTCGTCATCCGGGTGGCCGGCAATGTCGTCGCCCCCTCGCAGGTCAGTAGTGTTGAGTTCGCGGTGTCACGTTTCGGCACCCGACTCGTCGTCGTGCTCGGGCACTCGCGGTGCGGTGCGGTGAGCGCCACGCTTGAAGCCCTGGAGGACGGAGTGACACACGGGATGCACGTCCTGCAGCCCATCGTCGACCGGATCCGACCGAGCGTGGAACCATTGCTCACGTCGCATCAGACTAGAAGCCCCGAGCTGCTGCTACGCGAAGCGATTCGAGCCAGTGTCCGCCAATCGGCCGACCATCTCCGGAACCGTTCAGAGCTGCTGGAGCAGTGCATCAAGGATGACGGGCTGATGGTGGTGGGCGCGGAGTACTCCCTGGAAACCGGCCTCGTGGACTTTTTCGATGGAACACGCAACAGCGTCTAGTGGCGACAGCCCTGTCTCGAGCTCACCTTCCCGCGCATCGAACGCCACCTCAGAAGGAGCGCTCGCGTATTCAGCCAGATCACCCAGCACGGCCTCTGGGCAACAAAGAAACTTCATTCTTGCGGATTCGCAACGCCTGACCTGGTCGGCGATTAGGTCAACCGCCTCCATCGAGCCGCTGCCCAGGAGAGGAGCCTGACATGTGGCGACCTTCACCGTCTGATCCCCGTGGAACTCGATTCAATCTGACGACCACGCTTCACCTACGGCGGCCGGGCCATTGGTCCCCGGCCACCATCCGCAGCAGGCGCACAACGCCATGCGGGTGCCCCCCGACTGCGCCAAGCTGACCAATCGGTCTCATGCAGGATGACCGCGATCAGCAGTCGAATGCCAACCCATGCAATGTGGCACCCGCAGTATTGCGCCGACTACGGCACCGCCAACTCGAGCCGCTGCCGCAGGAGCCACAATAGCGCCGCCCCGGTGATGGCTCCGTACGCGGCACCGAACGCGAGCCAGCGCAAGAGTCCGCCCACGGGGCTGTCCACGGGTGCTCCCGTGGCCCAGCTCACAAATCCGACTACAGGGACGGCCACTATCAGACCCAGCGTGCTGGCCAGCACCCACCATCCTGCCCCGGCGACCTGATCGCGCAATAACAGCCACTGCAGCACACCGAGCACGATCCAGCCAACGGCCACTCCCAGAACCCAGCCGATGTCCCTGTTGATCAGCCCTAGGCCGAAGGCGAGAGCACCGATGACGGCCACAGCCGCGACGCTCGCGAGTACCCACGAGCCTGTATCGGCGACCAGGCGGCGCAGTACCAGCCAGTGCAGCACTCCAGCGAGGATTATGCTGGCCGTCAAAGCGAGGTACGCGATCACGATGAGGTCCTTGGACGGGCTCAATGTCGCGCCCAAACGCCCGCCGACGCCGAACGCCACCGTGCTAGCCAGCACCCATAAGAGCCACAGTTTCATGGATCCCTCCTTTACCGCTCCCCGGTTTCGCGCCCAGCGACATCCAGCGGGAAACAATTTCTGCCCGCGTCATGCAGCCAAAAGGCGTTGGGTGACCGGTTACTAATACCACGTCGTGTCGCCAAGTTGAGGAGGCAGGCCCCGTGTCGGTCGAGGCGTTCGCCATGCCAGTCGGGTGTCGCGGTGTGCGGGTCAATCGTGATGCCGTCCGTTTCCAGGGGCGCCTTGGTCGAGGCCAGCGCCGCGCCTGTCCAGATGGCAGCCGTTGGCGCCGAAGGAAGGGGGCGCCCGTCGGGTCGGAAGAAGCGAGCTATTTGCCTCCGTCGCGCTTTCCGACTTCGCCAAGTTGACGGGTAGTGGAATGGCGCTGACTCTCGAGCCAGGTGTGTACACCATCCATCGGGAGGTGCCCGTGACCGAGACTCCGACGCCACTCGTGCTCGTCGCGGCGCAGATATACTCCGGTGAAGGCGACCCCGCGATCGAGCTTGGCGAGGACGAGATCGAAGCGGTCGCCAAAACGCTCGTCAACCTGAAGCCGACCGAAAGGCGGCCATCCTTCAACTCGCTTCCGCACGGGTTCCGAATCGAAAGCCGGGCTGAACCTCGCGTGCCACAGGTCGTGAGGGTGCACAAAGGGTTAATTGGGATCTACACCGGCGATGGAGCCGAAACCTGGTACCGGGACAGCAAGGGGCTGAACAGATTGCTCACAAGGAAGTTCAGCAGGAGCGAATTCGCCATCGAATTCAAGACTTCGACTACTTCCGTGAAGAGTGGAAAGTCGACAGGGAAAGGCCTTCGTCGCATGAGACTGGGGAAGGGGTAGGCCGGGGTCACACAGCTGCCGTCGATCCAAGCTGGTAGAGCGCCCTATCGCAGGGATTCGATGGTGTCGTGATCTATCGGCCGTCTGAGGAGGTCCCCCGCCTCCCAAGCTTCTCCAGTAGCCCAGTCCGCCGAGGCGGCCGCGGTTGGCAGGCGGCGCGCAATGCCATCTCGTCCGCTGCGAGGCGGACTCTTCTCTTGGCGCGGGTGACGCCGGTGTAGAGGAGCTCGGGTCTTGACAGTTCGTGTTCCTGAGGGGGGAGGACGAGCAGGACTGAGTCGAACTCGCTGCCTTGGGAGCGGTGGACGGTCATGGCCCAGGCGGTGTCGTGGCTTGGCAGGGCGGCGAGCGGGACGCTGCGGGGTTCCTTGGGACCGGGAAACCAGGCGGTGATGTCCTTGCCGTTCTTTCCGTTCAGCAGCACGCCGACGTCGCCGTTGAAGAGATTGGTATGTGGGTCGTTGGCGGTG
>JASLOY010000386.1 GCA_030745255.1 Vicinamibacterales bacterium | reverse complement strand
ATCGACGCTCGGACGCGGTGTTACGAACACCTACCCATCGATTTGCGAATCGGTGCTTCTGCCACGGGCTGCTAGTCTGCGGTACCAGCGTCCGAAACAGCTCTCGCCCTGCCGACCGGACTGTCTCGTATGTGCGTTCTGGCTGGACGGTCAAGTGGTTTCGCTACAGCGGCTTACCTGACTCGGACGGTCAATCATCCGTGAAATGGCGCACGCGTGATAGACACGGGTTTCCGTGGCTAGATGGCGCGCGCCATTTGCTCGGCACCGCGTCAAAGTGCAGCCGCACGCTGGACGAGATCAGCAGTGAGGAAGAGGCCTGCTCACGTGTGCTGGTAGACCCGTGCAGTTCCGTTCTGCGCGGGCTGCACCACGGGGCTGTCCGGTTGGAGGCCGTACAGGCGGGGCGATCAGCGTCAGCGGGTAGAACCCGCTGCAGACAGTCGTGACGGTGCAGCCTAGGAGCAATCCCGACGATGCAGGAGGGCCTAACTGCGTCTTCAGGCGCCCTCTTCACGCGCCTCAGCGCC
This sequence comes from Vicinamibacterales bacterium, assembly GCA_030745255.1. Taxonomy (GTDB): domain Bacteria; phylum Acidobacteriota; class Vicinamibacteria; order Vicinamibacterales; family UBA8438; genus NP936. The sequence goes on along the minus strand of JASLOY010000386.1, from coordinate 3,705 downwards.
TGTCGTTCGCCGTCTGGCCCGCAAGGCCAGAAACAGGATGAGCCCGAAGGTCAGATAGGGCGCGGCCAGCAGAAAGACGATGCCGGAGCGGAACGCCTCGAGCAGCGCGCGCCCCTCGGGCGACTGGAAAGCCGTGCGACACATCGCACATTGCGCTGCCGATTCAGCCGGCAGCCACACCATCCAGCAGACCGCCAACGCCACGGTGGCCACCACGGTGCGCCCCACCATTACCAGGCCTCCGAGGTGACGGCCCGCAGGGCGTCGGGCACGATCAAGCCGAAGAGGATCGCGCCGTTGATGAGGAGCCCGATGACCACCATCCACGCGAGGGCGATCCGCTCGAACCGCATGTGCATGAAGTTCGCGGCGATGATCGACGCCTTCACCAACATCGCCACGAGCATCACGAGGACGAACAGCAGCCGTGGCAACGGCGACTGGTCAATTAGCAGCATCAGTACCGTCAGCACGAGCAGAATGGTCCAGGTGATCCAGTAGAACCGGATCGTCGTCTGCATTGGTTGCGTGGCCATACTCTGTCGTCCAGTCAGATGAGATAGAAGAAGGTGAAGATGAAGACCCACACGAGGTCAACAAAATGCCAGTACAACCCGGCCATCTCGACGTTCGCGACCGGGGTCTTCCCGGTCGACAACCCGAGCACCGTCTTCGTCAGCACGATCAGCCCAGTCAGCACGTGCGAGCCGTGGAACCCGGTCAACAGAAAGAAGTAGGCGGCAAACAGCGGGTCACCCCAGGGATTCGAGGCAAGCCGGGCACCCTCGCCGATGAAGTGGGTCCACTCGTAGGCCTGCATGCCGAGGAAGGTCAGGCCACCCACCAGGGTGAACGTGACGTATCGCCGCGCAGACGCGGTCTGACCGGTCTCCGACGCCCACACCGCGGTGGCCATGGTGGCGCTGCTCGTGATCAGCACGAACGTCATCGCCGCGATGAACGGCAGACTGAACACCTCCGTCTGGTCCGGCCAGACACCCGACATCAGTCGGGCATAGCCATATGCGGCCAGGAACCCGGCGAACAGCAGTCCATCGGTGATGATGAACACCCACATCATCACCTTCTTCCATCCCGCATCGAACGGACAGACGCCGCCGGCCCATCGCGTCGCGACCCCAACCGCAGCCTCAGACATTACAGACCCTCAGAACGAAGACAGTAAGAAAAACAGGTAGAGCCAGACACCGCCGAAGAAGTGCCAGAACGTGGCGGCGGTCGCCGCCGGCCCGTCCCACGCTCGCTCGATGGCACCCGCGCCGCGGGCTGCCAACGACCGCAGTGCGTTGACCAGCAGAACGAGCCCGACCAGCAGATGCACCAGGTGCACCCCGGTCAGGACATAGAAAAACGACGCGTGCGGACTGGTCGGCACGAAGACACCCTGGGCCGCGAGCGTCTGCCAGACACCCACCTGTCCCACGAAGAACCCCGCGCCGAGCACGATGGTGGCCGCCATGCCCAGTCGCGCCGGCCCGACGCGGCCCGAGCGCCCTGCCCATCGGCTGCCCTCGAGAGTCACACTGCTCGCTGCCAGCGCCGCCGTGTTCACCCAGAGCGCCGCCGGCAAAACGATCGACTGCCAGTCGATGCTGCCACGACGCACCAGATACGCGCTGGTGAACGCCGCAAACAGCATCGTGACAGTGCCCAGGAACATCCACAGCCCGAGCTGCGTCTGCTCCCGCCGGCGCCGATCCTCGCGTGTCGAGCGCACGTCCGTCCGGCCCATCGCCAACGGGGTCGTCACACTCGCATCAATCTCAGTCATCTCGCCGAGCTCCTCGGACTCGGGCCCTCACGCGGTAACCGGCACGTCGGACGACGTCACGGTTTGCGGGGCATAGTCAGACGATTGCCCCTCGGCGCTGTACTCGTAGGCCCAACGGTGCACGTCCGGCGCGGCGTCGCCAAAATTGCCGTGCGGCGGCGGCGATGCCACGGTCCACTCGAGTGTCGTCGCCTCCCACGGATTCTCGCTCGCCGTCGCCCCGCGCAGGAGACTCCACACGAAGTTAAACGCGAACACGAACTGGACCGCCACCAGGACCAGCACGACGACAGTGATGATGACGTTCTGACTCTGCGTCCCCTCCAGGTACTCGTAGGTCGAAAAGGCGTAATACCGGCGCGGCATCCCCTGGAGCCCGAGGAAGTGCTGCGCGAAGAAGATGGTGAAGAACGGCGCGAAGGTCCCCCAGAAGTGGATCCGCCCGAGGACTGGGCTCATCAGGCGGCCAAACATCTTCGGGAACCAGAAGTACACCGCCGCAAAGGTCCCGAGCAGCGTGACCCCGCCGATCATCAGATGAAAGTGCCCGACCACGAAGTAGGTGTCGTGGAGCTGCATGTCGGCCGTGGCGTTGCCGAGGAAAATGCCGCCAAAGCCGCCGGTGCCGAAGAATGCCAGCGCCCCGAGCGCGAACAGCATCGGCGTTGTCAGTCGCATCGTGCCGCCCCAGAGGCTCGCCATCATATTCACGCCGTACACAGCCATCGGTATGGTGATGAGCATCGTGGCGAGCGAAAAGTACTCGCCGGTAAATGGGCTCATCCCGCTGACGAACATGTGGTGTCCCCACACGATCATGCTGAGCACCCCGACACCAATCAACGACCAGACGGAGATGCGATACCCGAAGAGCGGTTTGCGCGTGAACACCGGCATGATGTCGGCGGCGATGCCGAGCGCCGGCAGGATCAGCACATAGACCTCGGGGTGACCGAGAAACCAGAACAGGTGCTGCCAGAGGAGCGGCGACCCGCCCTGATGCTCCAACACTTGATTCGCCACGACCATCCCGCCCGGCAGGAAGAAGCTGGTGCCGAGGTGCCGGTCGAACAGCAGCATGATCGCGGCCGCGGTCAGCGGCGGAAACGCGAGCAAACCCAGGATGGCCGAGATGAAGTAGGACCAGATCGTCAGCGGCAGCCGCCACATCGACATACCCGGCGCGCGCAGGGTGAACACGGTGGCGACGATGTTCAGACCGCTCATCGTGAACGAGGCGATGAAGAGCGCCATCGACAGCAGCCACACGCTCTGCCCCAGGCCGGAGCCGGGCATCGCCGAGGCGACGGCGCTCAGCGGCGGGTAGGCGGTCCAGCCGGCAGCGGCGGCGCCCCCTTCGACCAGAAACGAGGCCAGCATGACCAGCGCCGAGAGCAGCGCGATCCAGTAGGACAGCATGTTGAGAAACGGAAAGGCCATGTCCCGCGCGCCGATTTGCAAAGGAACCAGATAGTTGCCGAAGCCACTGACCAGCACGTAGGAGATGAAGAAGAACACCATGATGGTGCCGTGCATCGTCACGAGGGCGACATAGAACTCCGGCGCCATGACCCCGCCCAGGTACCCGTTCGGCATCAGCGTCTCGAGCCAGGGCCAGAGCCTGAGCGGCCAGGCGAGCTGTAGCCGGATCAAGACGGACAGCCACGCCCCGACGAGAGCCATCGCGAAACCGGTAAGGATGTACTGGATGCCGATGATCTTATGGTCGGTGCTGAACACGTAGCGACGAATGAAACTATCCTGACTCATCTTGTTTTACGTCCCTCTGCCCCACACCACGGGACTTCTTCAGTCGGGGCTGTGCCCCGAACCCCCCGCGGGCGCTACGCGGGGACCCCGAAAGCCCCACTCCGCGCCCGCGTGGCGCGCATGTGCGCGCCGTAGCTGTCACC
>JASLOY010000385.1 GCA_030745255.1 Vicinamibacterales bacterium | reverse complement strand
CCGCCGAATCTCCCGAACGACCCGTTCTGCTGACTTTGCGTGACTCATGGGGACCTCCTCCCCGGGCTGCAAAGTCTCTCTTAATTCAGAGCCTCACTTGGTCCACTTCTATTTGACGCCTCACAAGATCTGGGCTTCCGTCAGCGTGTAGAAGATCTCCCGGTCGAGCAGTTCATCCCGTAGTTTCCCGTTGAACGATTCCACATAGCCGTTCTCCCATGGACTGTCTGGCTCGATAAACAACGTCTGCACCTGTGGGCGCTCGAGCCACCGCCGGACGAGTGCCGCTGTGAACTCCGGGCCGTTGTCGGATCGAATGTGAGCGGGGACTCCGTGCGTGACGAACAGCTCCGCGAGCGTCTCGACCACGTCGATCGCTCGCAGCCGTCGAGCGACGCCCAGTGCGAGACATTCCCGTGAGTATTCATCTACGACCGCCAGAATCTTCACCGGCCGTCCATCGTGGGTCCGTTCGGCCACGAAGTCGTACGCCCAGACGTAGTTGGCGATAGGCGGGCCGGCGGCGGATACACGAGCCGTCGGTCAGCCACAGCCGCCCGCGCTTCGGCTGTTTCCGGGGCACTTTCAGCCCCTCGCGTCGCCAGAGCCGTTCCACGCGTTTGTGATTCACTCGCCAGCCTTCGCCCCGCAGAAGCGCCGTGATGCGTCGATCGCCACACCGCCCGTATTGCGTCGCCAAGTCGTTCAGCCGTGCCACCAAACGGGACTCGTCATCGGGCACGCGCGTCCGATGCCGGTGGGTTGACCGCGGCTGTCCCAGAACCCGACACGCCCGCCGCTCGGAGACGTCCTGCCGGGACCGGACATGGTCCACGGCCTGGCGTCGCCTGGGCAGGCTCAGAACTTTCCCGAGGCCACCTCTTTCAAGATGGCATTATCGCGCGCTTGATCCGCCACGATGCGCTTCAAGCGCGCGTTCTCTTGCTCGAGCGTCTTCAGGCGTTTCGCCTGGTCGAGGCGGAGGCCGCCGTACTCCTTCCGCCACCGGGAGTACGTCTGTTCACTGAGGCCGAGCTTCTTGCACACCTGCGGAGGGCGCAGCCCGCGGCTCAACTCCACCTCGGCCTGCCGCAGCGTCGTGATGATCTGCTCGGTGCTGTAACGCTTCCTTGGCATCCTGCCTCCTGGTCGTCACGCCCGAATTCTACCCCTCGGGCTGGAACGATCTCAGGGGGTCAGGTCAGCGTAGCTCGTGTATTGACAGCCGCGATCCGAGTGATGAATGACGGCCTCCGGACGGCGCTGCGCCAGGGCCATGTTCAGGGCACTGAGGACGAGCGCCGTCTTGAGGTGTGGCTCCATCGCCCAACCGACAATGCGCCGCGACCAGACATCGAGCACCATGGCGAGATAGAGAAACCCCGCCCCCGTCGGCACGCAGGTGATGTCGGCCACCCAGAGGCGGTCAGGCCCGTCCGCCGCAAATTGGCGGTCGCCCTGATCGACGGCGCGATCTGCGGCGGGATCGCCGACCGTCGTGGTCACAAAGCGCCGCGGCTGCAGGCCCTGCAGACTCGCGGCACGCATCAGCCGGGCTACTCGCTTTGTGCCGACCCGCCGCTGGTGGTCGTCGGCTAGCTCCGCCCGAAGGCTCGGCGCGCCGTAGGCCCCGCCGGAGCGACGGTGGATGGCATGGATCAGCGCGGTAAGCCCGATGTCCGCCACGGCCCGGGCCGAGGCCGGCCGCTGCACCCACGCGTAGAATCCGCTGGCGGAGACCCCCAGCAGCCGGCTCATGGCCCGAACCGGAAAGGTGGCCTGATTCGCGTTCATGAACCCGAAGAGCGCTTCGTGTTCACCGTGGTCTCCTGCGCGAACCAGGCCGCGGCTTTTGACAAGATGTCCCGCTCGAGCTTCAACTGCCGGTTCTCGCGCCGGAGCTGCGTTAGTTCGGCACGCTCGGCCGTGGTCAGGCCGTCGGTCCGGCGGCCCGCATCGCGATCGGCCTGGGCCACCCAGCTGCTGATCGATTGGGCCGTCGGTTCAAACTCGCGCGCCAGATCCTCCGGCGTACGTCCCGCACGAACCAACGCGACGAGCTGCTCGCGAAATTCCGGCGGATACGGCTTCCTGGTTTTGGGCATCGTGGACTCCTTCTACCACAAGGGTTTGGTGTCCACGAAAGCGGGTCAGGCCCAGGTAAGCGACTGGCACTGAGCTTCAAAGCTTAAGCCACCGCCGCCGGGCCTGATCCGCTTCGGTGGACAGGTTGACGACGCCGGGTGATGGTATCGCCTTTCGTGATTAGTAGAGAGTGATGATGGGTGTGATCGCTGTGGGAAACCGCGGTCTGTGCGGTGTTCCAAGTCACTTGTGGACGCGTTCTTCGCATCCACAGGGACGGCAGCGTCCATAGCCCGCGCGCGGCGTTCGAAGTTGGCCGGGCTGATCTTACCCGGGGGTCGAGTGACGGCGCCGCTGGTTGTAGAACACCTCGATGAAGTCGAACAGCTCCCTCTTGGCATCGCCACAACTCTCGAAGTGTTCGCCGAGTTCGGTCTTCACCGTCGAGAAGAAGCTCTCCATGACCGCGTTGTCGTAGCAATCGCCGGTGCGACTCATGCTGCACGTGAGGTCCTGCACCTTCAGGATGGCCTGGTAGTCCTCACTGGCGTACGTGCATCCCCGATCCGAATGATGGAGCAACCCCGGCCGCGGACAGCGACGCTTCATGCGACGCGCGGATCAACACCCGGAGCTGCTGGTCCCGCTGCGCGTGGGCCGAGACGGGCGAGCACTCGAACTAGAGTTCCTCTCGCCGTGACCGCGAGCGCAGCACCGGCTGCGGTCACTCGAAATGGAGCGACTCGGTCGGGTCGAGCTGCGCGGCCTTCCACGCGGGGTAGAAACCGAAGACGATCCCGATCGCGGCGGCGAACCCGGCCGAGACGGCGACGGCATACAGTGGAACACTGGGAGCGAAAGTGAACCCACCCGGCCACCGGACGAACCGGGTGACCCCCTGTGACGCCGCGAATCCCAGACCGACCCCGATCAGCCCGCCCACGAGGCTGATGGCAATCGCTTCCACCAGAAACTGCCACAACACGTCTCTGCCCTTAGCACCGACCGCCATCCGCAACCCGATCTCGCGCGTGCGCTCGGTCACTGACACCAACATGATGTTCATAATGCCGATACCGCCGACGATCAAGGACACGATCGCGATCGCCAGCGTGAACATGATCATGCTCTGCGTCGTCTCGGTGAGCATGTCGTTCATCTCCTCCTGGGTGCGCACCATGAAGTCGTCCTCCTCGCCCAGCAGCAGCTTGTGTTGCTCGCGCAGCACCGATGCGATCTGCGCCGACACCTCCTCGATGTCGTCGACCGAATAGGCCGAGATGGTGATGCCAGAGATGTTGGTGCCGTCCCGACCGCGCAGCTTCCTCTGGACGGTCGTATAGGGCGCGAAGATCGCGTCGTCCTGGTCCTGACCGAACGAGCCCGAGCCCTTCGCCTCCAGCACGCCGACCACCTTGAACGCCTGGCGACGGATGCGAATCGTCTGGCCGGTCGGGTCGGCCCCCTCCCCGAACAGGGTGTCGCGCACCACCGATCCGAGCACGGCGACCTTCGCGGCGCTGTTGACGTCGGTCGGGCTGAAGAAGGTACCGTGCTCGATGTCCCAAACGCGGATCAGCGGCAGCTCGACGTCGGCGCCTTCGATGCGCGTGAACCAATTCTGCCCCCCCGCCACCACCTGGTCGCGGGTGGCGACACTGGCCGTCAGATACCGCGCTCCAGGGACCTGGCCTCTGATCGCATCGACATCGTCAGCCTTGAGTCTCGGAGACGAGCCCATGCCCTGGCTGATGCCGCCATCTCTGAAGTTGCCGGCGCGCACCGTGATCAGATTCGTGCCGGCCGACTGGAACTGCGCTTCGAGTGTCCGCTGCACCCCGGTGCCCAGGGCCACGATGGTAATCACGGCCGCGACACCGACGATCATGCCGAGCATCGTCAGCGCCGTCCGCATTCTGTTCCGTCCGAGCGCTTTCAGGGCCACACGAAAGATGACGAACAGGGGCATCGACTCTCATTCCCTCCGACGTTTCACGGGAGCGTATACGGTAGAGGAGGTTGTCTGGTCATTGTTTTCCGCCTTCGGGCTGTGGGCGGCAAACAGTTGCTAGTGACTGCTTACAGGGCTGCGTCGGGTTCTGTCAACTTAGCGGAAGCGAGCTGGGTTCTCGGTCGGGTCGGACCTGGGTTACGGGGTCACGAAGCACACG
>JASLOY010000384.1 GCA_030745255.1 Vicinamibacterales bacterium | reverse complement strand
ATATGGTTCACTCCTCGCAGCTCGGACCCTAAATAGTCCGCAATGGCCTCCATGCCGGTCTGCCCTGCACCGGCCGCAGCCTCCGCCTCGCTGTTGTAGTTCGTGTTCGTGTTGATGTCGTAGGTGTAGGCCTCCCCGTGACGGTCGACGATGAATTCGACGGCGGCGATGTGGATATCGTTGTCGGCCAGGGCGCGCTCGTAGCGCGCCACCAGTGGGTGATCAAATCGGTCGACGATGCGGAACAGCGACCCGCTCACCTCTCCGGCTGGGCAGAAGGCGTCGTCCACCCGGCACGCGTCGGCCGGACACAGCTCGAATCCCTGACTCGTGTCTACGCGGACGGCGTACAACAGCCGTCCGCCTACGAACTCCACTCGTGTGATGAATGGCTCCGGCGCCTCGATATATTCCTGGATCAGCGTGATGCCATCTACCGACGGCTCGAACTCGACACCCTCAACGTAGCGAGTCAGCGCCTCGACATCGTGAAACAGCCGGACACCGAGCCCCTTTCCGGCCCGGTTGTGTTTCGTGATAAACGGTGTCGGAAAATCCCGTGCCGCCCCGACGATGTGCTCCGGTCCGATGACCGCCACCGTGCGCGGTGTTCTGACCCCCTGCGATTCCAACGCGGCATATTGCGCAACCTTGCTGACCTCGAGCTGTAGCGCGCGCCCCCCATTGATCACCCGACGGCCGTGCCGTTCGAGCCAGGCCAGCACCGCCGCGGCGTATTCCGGTCCGTAGCGATGCCCGCGGGTGTGCGACGAGGCGCTCATCCGGTTGTAGAACACACCGTGGGGTGGCGGGTGGGTCAGGTCGAGGGTGCCGGAGTCGAGAAACCACTCAGCGAACGGCAGATCACGTTCCAGCAACGCCACCCGCAATGGTTCCACCCAGGCGGCGTTCTCGTGCAGGATGTGGATTTGGCTCATCGTTCCATCCCGACGCGCCCCAGGGCCGACACGGTCAGCTCCCGCGCCACGAGCGCGAAGCCGGTCGCGCTCGCCGTCTGGAGAGACCGCATCAGCGGATCATCCCGATGCGCCCCTGGACGGCGTGACGGAGTAGCACCAGATCGGGCCACTAAAAACGCGGATTTACCACGTTGTTGAAGATCGACCCGAACGTATAGCTGAAGCCGAAGGAAACGCTGTAGCGGGAGTCTGTGGCGAGCTGCCGTCGCTCGAGCAGTATCTCCTCGTCCGACAGGTCCTCCTTGGCCAGATGAAGCTGATCGCGCACCAGCGACGTGCTGGCGTTGACGTTCAGTGACAGGCCACGGACCACACGAAAGGAGAGATTCCCGGAGACCGACGTGCTGTTCTTGCTGAGGTCGTTGAGAAAGCTGTTGTAACGCGCCCGAATTCTGCTGTCGCCCCACGGCTGCTCGAAGTCGAACGTCACTTCGACCTCCTGGGAGCCGAGCGTCTCCTCGATCTTGCCGAAAATCGTCTCCTCTTCGTAGTCGAACGCCTCCACCCCCACCTCGTAGGAAACCGTCAGACTGCGACGCGACGACTCAGAATAAGGAAACACGTTGAACTCGATCCCGGGAAACACCTGTAGCCGCTGGTCCTGGTTCAGAAACGTCGAGGCGCTCAATCCGCCGCGAACGGAGGCACCCCAGTGTTCTCCCAGACTCTTGACGACCTGCCCGTCGACCCCGTAGCGTCTCGTGATGTTCGTGAAATCGCCGCTGCTCAGCTCCGTGATCGATTCCCGGTAGGATCCATCGACCTCTGCCCTGATTTTCCACTGCTCAGTCGTCCGATTCGCCGACGCCGACCCGTTGAAGTTTCGCTGTTTGCGTGAGGCCTCACCGGACGCTCGCACGTTGGTGTTGATGCGAAAGACCCAGAAGTTCCAGCGGTCGTCTTCCGGTTGCGCCATGATCGGACGTCTCTGCCCCCCGCCGTTCCCCGTCCCGATCTCAATCTCGTAGGCCAGTGGCGTGTCGATGATGAAGTGGAGGAATCCGACCCGCAGCACCTGCGCGATGCCGGACCGGGTCTCGTCGCGGGTGTCGGTGCGGCTCTCCGAGTACCCGTATCTGACGTCGTTGCCCTCGAACTCCTCGAGTCCTATGAAGTCGAGCGTGTACTGCGTTCCGCCGCCACTGCCTTCGGTCGTCACCAGGACATGGACCTGGGCATCCCGACGGTCGCGGACATAATCGACAAACGTAATTTCACGGCGCAGATAATCGCGATCGCATGCGCGACCGCAGTCCAGAAACACGCGCAGCGCCTCGGGTCCATCGTCCGACTCCTGGGACTCAGCCGGTGCCCCCCACAGAAAGATCAACGCGACCACACAGATGAGCTGATAGCTACCGCGCAAAAGCTATATCCTCGCCTCTCTTGGCACATCTACTCTGCTTGTGGGCACACTGCGACCCTGTCTAAAGACGCCACCACACACCATTTTCTTTACAGTTTCCGTCTGTGGAATCGCTCACTCCAGCGCCAGGGCGCGCCGGACGATCCCAAACAGGTCCGACTGCCGAATGAGCCCCCGCACCGCCGCCGCGCCCGGTCCCTGAGCGTAGACCGGCACCTGGGTTCCAGTGTGCTCCTCCAGATACGTTGTGTTCGTACCATAGGAGACGGCCATCTCCCCGCCCTCGAGCGTCAGCAGGCGCGCCACTTTACCCGGAGGGTACTGCGCGTCTTGGCGCGATGCGAACAGGCTCGGCCATGGCACGATCTGCGCCGAGTGCCCATGGTCGGAGGACACCAGAATCAGCGTGTCCGGATGCGTCTCCTGAAACGCCACCGCAGTGCGTACGGCCTCATCGAGCGCCCGGGTTTCCCCAATCTGCCCGCACGGGTTGCCGGCATGCGCCTGCTTGTCAATCGAGGCACTCTCGACCATGAGGACGAAGCCGTCCGGCGCCGACTCGAGCCGCGTCAGCGCTGCGCGGGTCATCGCCTGGAGCGTCGGACGCGTGCCAAAACTAGGGTTCGCCACACAGCCGAACGGCTGCGGCGCGATCACCTGCCCCCACTCCGTCAACTGCAAAGGACGTGCTCGTCCGCCCGCCTCACCCACCCACTCCACCGGCAACGTGTCGTCCCCGAAGAGCCCGAGCAGCTTGCCCGACACCTCTGACGTCTCGACCAGCTCCGCCGCGTCGCGCACGACGCGATATCCGGCGTCGCTGGCCCTCCTCAGCACCGATACGCCGTCCTCGTCCGGCTGGTCGAAATAGCGGTAGCCGCCGCCGAGCAGCACGTCGATCCCCGAGCCGGCCAGCTGCTCGGCAATCGACCCGAGGCCGCCGTTCGCCTTTAGGTCTTCGGGACATCTCGGGTCGGTCGGCGTGGGCCACATCTCGCGCGGCCCCTGGCACCAGCGCCGACGGACATGCGCCGCAAAGCTTGCCGGCGTCGCGTCGCTGATACTCGACGTGGTCACGATGCCGGTGCGCTTGCCGGCAGCAGCGGCCTGCTCCAGAATGGTCGACACCGGCTCACCGGTGCCCGCGCGGGTCGCGACCCTGCCGCGGCTCGTCACCACGCCGGCGGCAATCGCCGTACCGCCACTGGCGGAATCTCCGACATACACCGGGACGCGTGGGTCCCGCTCGAGCACGGTCTGCACCTTCGCCGCTGCCCGATGCTCAAACGCTTCGAAGACGAATTCCCCGTCGGCGCCGAGCAGGTAATTCCGGGCAATGGTCAGCTGGTGGTCGTCCACGCCGTCGCCGATGAACAACACTACGTTTCGGGCTCGAGGGGTGGTCTGCCCGGCCGCGGACGGCACTCCGGCGCCGAGCCCAAGGGCCAGCATGGTCACTCCCGCCGCGACGCACATGGCCTTCCGCACGCCCCTCAGTATACGGCCTCACTGTTGGACCCACACCCCGCACCTTGACAGTGCCGCGGCCCAGGAGTGCAAGCGGACTCTTGCGGGTAACGGAATCTTCCAAGAGGAGCGTCATGCGACGAACCCTGATACTCAGCCTCTTCGTGGCGCTGACGTGCGCCGTGCCGGCTTCGGCCCAAACCTATGCCACCCCCCGTGGGACCGTCCAAAGTCCGCACCTCTGACATCCACGACGTCCCCCACGTCGGCCTGGTCCAGCGGGGCAGCCTGGTCATCGACATCGGGACCGCGAATGCTCCCCTCGAGGCGAATCCGGATTACCCGAAGGTGCCGATGCCAGAGGACATGCTGGGGCTGATCGGGCGGTGTGAGTGTGGACTGCGGTGTCGGCTGTATGAGATCGTCAATGGCGCCGTCAACAACAATAGGCTG
>JASLOY010000383.1 GCA_030745255.1 Vicinamibacterales bacterium | reverse complement strand
GACGAGCACCGCAAGCGCCTGTTCCTTGGTGAGCGCCAGGCGATACGGCCGGTCCGAGGTCAGTGCATCGAAGCAGTCCACGACCGACAAAATGCGTGCTCCGATCGGGATCGCGACGCCCGAGATGCCTCCCGGGTAGCCCTTGCCGTCCCACATCTCGTGATGATGGCGAACGATTGGTTCCACCGGATACGGGAAGTCGATGGTCGCCAGGATGTCGGCGCCGATCGTCGCGTGCGTCTTCATCTGGTCGAACTCGACCGAGGTGAGCTTGCCCGGCTTGTTCAGGATGTGCTCGGGCACCGCCAGCTTGCCGAGATCGTGAAGCAGCGCGGCCGCCTCAATCGCCCTGAGCTCTCCCTCGTCGGTGATGCCCAGCTCGCGCGCCAGCGCGACCGAGTGTAGTTGCACGCGACGGATATGCCCGCTGGTGACCTGGTCCTTCGCGTCGATCGCCAACGCCAACGCCTCGATGGTCGACAGATACAGGTGACTCAGCTCGTTCAGGTGCCCGTTGGCCTCCTCCACACGCGCCGTCGACAGTTTGGACGAGGCGTACGACAGGATGAGCAGCGGTACGAATACCCCGACGGCCGCGAACGTGAGGTTGTGCTGGTTCAGGACCAGGAGCACGACGAAGCTGCAGCAGGCGAAGTAGTTGAGGCCGGTGTGAATCGCCTGGTCCCGCAGGAACGGCAACGGCGACACCCGGGTCTCGAACCAGAGGGCGGTCACGATGAGCAGGGTGTTCACCGTGAAATACGAGGTCGTCAGCAGCAGTAGCGGCACGAGCAACTGGCCGAGCCCGACCGGCGAGGCGAACAGGGGCTCAACGCCGGCGACCAGGTAGAAGAGCTGCGCGGCCACCCAGACCGAGATCGCTGGCTCCGCCATGTTGAAGAGCGCGCGATGCAGATTGCGGCGCTTTGCCCAGACCGAGAGCAACAGCCCATCGAGCGCGACGGTGACCGTTGCGGCTGCGGGACCAAAGAGCAGGGCCGAGGCGAAGACAAAGGTCTCGGTGACCGTGACGGTCGCCCGCACCGAGGGAATGCGGAGCGACAACGGCGCGGTGAAGAGCGTCAGTACGGCAAGGATGAACCAGTATGGGCTGGTCGCCAAGACCAACAGCTGGACCACCGATGCCAGGATGAGCCCGGTGCCGACGGCGACCACCCCCATCACGTAGAGACGGCCGCCACGGGACAACGCTAGCGCCTTCACGCCACGTTTCCCGTCACTTGAAGGGCGCGGCCCTTGCTCTCTTGCGCGGCGCGCCAGTCATCGGCGAGCATCGACCACATGACGTGGTCCCGGTATTCGCCATTGGCCATGAAGCACTTCCGGAGGACGCCCTCAGACACCGCACCGAGCTTCTTGAGCGCGGCGTTCCCGCGAACATTGTCGACCGCGGACCGCGCCTCGAGACGCTGGACCCCGATTGTGTCGAACGCGTATGCAGTCACCAGCCGGGCGGCCGTCACAAACAGCCCAGTACCCCAGTACCGGTGACCGAGGGCGAAGCCCCACTCGGCCGTGCAAAAGCTCGGCTCGAGCGGCCATACCTGGAACAGACCCACTGCCTCGTCCACTCCCTGCGTGGTGACCCCGAAACAGATATAGCGTCCTGCCCTCCGGGCGCGACGCGTCCAGGCGATGAACTTCTCCGCCTCGGCGACCGACTTCGGGCCGGACGACAGATGCTCGCCCACCTTGGCAGACCCCAAGGTTTCGGCCAGCGACGGCGCATCGGTCAGACACAGCTCGCGCAACCGCACGTCGCCTGACACCAGCTCCGGTAGGTGGTGCCACCATTCGAGCGGGCGCTGCGAAAAGAACTTCGGCAGATGATCTGCGTCGACCGGCTGCCGGGTCGACGGCTGGAGGATGCCAGCGTCATATTGGTCCAGCCCCGAAACCGAACCGTTCATCGACTCGTAGAGATCACTGAGCATTGCGCTGTTCGCCATCGGTGTCAGGTGTTTCCACGCTCGCTTGAACCCTACTCGGCGAGGAGGACGTCGGCGAGGTCGCCCCACACCAAGCGGTCGCCCCAGACCAGCCGATCGCCCCAGACAATCCGGTCGCCGTAGAGCACTTCGTCACCGTCCACCAGACCGAGCATCGCATCGCCCCAGACCAGCCGATCGCCCCAGACTAGCCGCTCGCCCCAGACAACGCTCTGGTCGAGACTGTCACCCCAGACCAACCTGTCTCCCCAGACCAGCCGGTCGCCCCACACGAGGCGGTCGCCCCAGACCAGGCGGTCGCCCCAGACGATCCGCTCCGCCCAAGCCGACTCGTTCGAGTAGATCGTGTCGCCCCAGACAAGCCGGTCACCCCAGACAAGCCGCTGGCTCCAGGCAAGGGCATCACCGCCGAGCAGGTCGCCAGCCGTCACTGCGACCTGCAGCCAGCCCTCGCCCGCCGGCGCCGTCTCATCGAGCACGTTGGCCAGCCGCACCGCCCCGACGGCGTTCAACCCACCGGCGCCCTGGGTCAGCACGTCGTACCCGCCCAGGGTGATCGCGGTGTGCTGCAAGATCGCCTTGATCGCGTTGGGCGCCAGCACCGACGCAATGCCGCCATTGCCGATGCCGTTGCTGGCCCCGCTCTTGGACGACTTGCCCGACTTCCCCTTGAGATCGTCCTCGAGCGTTGTCTGGTCGCCGGTCGGGACGGCGCTGCTTGACGTGCCGCCCTCATCAGTGCCAGTCAGCGTCTGCAGCTCGTAGTCGAGCAACTCGGTGTCGTAGTCGCTCGTGTAGACACCGTCGACCTCGCTCGTGTCGACACCGTCGACCGCCGCCTCGATCATCATCGCCACGACACCGCTCTTCACCGCCGCTGCCATGCTCGTCCCGGTCAGCCGCAGATACCGGGCCGGGGTCTGGTTGTTCCAGACGACTTGCAGATTCGGGTTGTCGAGATAGAGGGTGCTGGACGGGGCGGCCACGGCCGCAAGCTGATGCCCGGGCGCCACGAGGTCCGGTTTGGCGAAGGCGTCATACCAGGTGGGACCGCGCGAGCTATAGGGCCCAACCGTGTCGTCGAAGCGAGTCGCGGTGTAGTGGAGATCGAGCGAGCCGACGGTGATTGCCGCCGGCGCGTTCCCCGGCGACGTGATGCCGGCGTAGCCCACTTCATTGGTGTCGGGATTAATCCCCAGGTTGCCCGCCGAGGCGACCACGACGATACCGCTCGCCACCGCCGCCTCGACCGCCTGCACCAACGGGTCGTTGGCAGCCGGCTCGAAGATGGGGTGGCCCAGCGACAAATTGATGACGTCGACGCCGAGCAGGTCGTTGTGTTTGACCACGTGCTCGATCGCAGCCAGCACGTCGCTCGTGTAACCCGCGCCGCTTTGGTCGAGGACTTTCAGGCCGATGAACCTTGCCTTCCAGGCCGGTCCCTTGTACTCGCCGGAGGACAACGTGCCACTGCCTCCAATGAGCCCGGCGATGTGCGTTCCGTGCCCGTACTCGTCGATAGGAGTCGAGAGCTGCACCACGTCGTCGGACTGCGTGAAATCGTAGAACGCCAGGATCCGGTCCTCGCGGAGATCGTCCGACGGGGCGAGTCCAGAGTCGATCACCGCCACGCGAACTCCCTTGCCGGCCCAGTGGCCACCGCCGGAGATGACACCGCCGTTGTGGGCGAGCCCAAGGCTCTCCCTGAACACCTCACCCGACGTCGGCTCGGCGGTCGCTCGAACCACTGCGTCGATCGACAGCCTGGCAATGGACGGGTCCCCGCTCAGCATGCCGACGTCGGATGCCGAGAGGGTGGCCGTCAGCCCGTCGATCGAGGGGTGCACGCGATGCACCGCGCGCCCTTCGGTCGTCAGCCACTCTGCGGCGGTCTCGTGCTGCCCAGGCTGAGTCTGCACAATGACCCGCACCGGGGTCGCTGGGTCGCCGTCGACCAGTTGCTGCAACGCTTGGTCCAACTTGGCGTACTGGACCCCTCCGGCGTGTCTGCGCCGTGGAGAGTCAAGTCTCTGCTTGACGCGTGACGGCGGCGCCAGGGCAGCCACTGCGGCCGCCACAGGGTGGACGGTGGCAACTGGACGGCTCGCGGGCCGGACAGCCGACATCGGCACCGCCGGTGGCGCCAGACTCAGGGCGCGGCGTGTGCCGGCACCCAGCCGGCGCGGCGCCGGGAATGGAGCCGGGGCTTCGACGACCTGAGCCGACGCGAGCCGGTCAAACCGCAGGGTTTCGGGCTGCTCCACCACCTCGGTACGCGGCTGCGCCACGGCTGACTGCAGGTCCGCCGGGTGACTCACCC
>JASLOY010000382.1 GCA_030745255.1 Vicinamibacterales bacterium | reverse complement strand
GAATTATCAGGAGCGACGAACCACAAAAGCTCAATAACGGCAGTGGTATCACTTTGGTCGGCATGATCCCCAACACGACGATGATGTTCACGAAGGCCTGGAACGCCACAATCATGGTGAGCCCCAGCGCCAAGAACGCGCCGAACCGGTCTGGCGCCGCCGCCGTAATGCGCAGCCCACGCCAAACGATCACGCCGAAACACAGCAAGACGGCAGTCGCGCCCAGCAGACCGGTTTCCTCGGCAATGACGGCGTAGATGAAGTCGGTGTGCGGGGCCGGAAGATAGAACAGCTTCTGGACACCCGCCATCAGTCCCTGACCGAACAGCCCGCCAGTGCCCACTGCAATCATCGACTGGATGATCTGGAAACCGTCGCCCAGAGGATCCGCCCACGGGTCGAGAAAGGCCAGCAGCCGCCGGCGCCGGTATTCGGCACTGGCCAGCACGACGACGAGGAACGGCGCTACGACCAGCGTCAGCCCGACCAGGTAGCGGTAGTGCAGACCCGCCGCAAAGACCATGACCGCCACGATGAGCAGCACCGTGAACGCCGTCCCGAAGTCCGGCTCCAGCACGATCAGTCCGCAGACGAGGCCGGTGACGGCTGCGATCGGCGCCAGCGCCGTCAGCTGGTCGATCTTGTCCATACGTCGCTCGAGGATCCCCGCAGTAAAGATGATCACCGCGACCTTGGCGAGCTCGGAGGGCTGCACGCCGATGCCGCCCAGCGAGAACCACCGGCGCGTGCCGTTCACGGCTGGCATGAAGAAGACGATGATCAAGGCGGCCGTAGATACACCCAGCGCGGTCCAGATCACGACCGGCTGCTTCAGACTCCGGTAGTCGACCCGCATCGCCAGACTCAGCAGACAGACGCCAAGCACGGCCCAGGTAACCTGTTTGAACAGAAAGTAATACGGCGGCTGCTGAAACCGGTCCATGGCCAGGACGGCGGACGCGCTATACACCATCACAACGCTGGCGCAGACCAGGAGCAACGTCGCCAGGAATAGCAGCTTGTCCGATTTCAATTTTCGCGCCATACTCGCCGTCTCTCGTCGCCCAGCGCCGCGCTAAAGTCCGCGACGGTTCGACCCGACACACTGGACAGGACCAGACCGTGAGCAGTCAGCAGTCACCAGTCGAGTTCGAGGTGAAGACATCAACCTCGCAGACCGAGGTAGCCTACGTTCCCAGCGGCCGACTCTTTACCGCCGCGACCCGACTGATGACTGCTCACTGCTCACGCTTTTCGCCGACTTCCTCCCCGAGGCGGGCCACCGCCCGCTTGAACACCTGCCCACGTTCGGCGTAGTCCCGGAACATGTCCAGGCTGGCGCATGCCGGCGCCAGCAGCACCGTACCCCCGGGCGACGCCAGCCCGTAGGCCACCCGGACCGCATCGGTGAGCGACTCGCTCTCGACCACGCGCACGACCGGACCGACCGCGTCACGGATCCGCCCGCGTGCCTCACCGATTGCCACCACCGCATCGGCGCGTGACGCGAGCAATGGCGCCAGTGTCTCGAGAGCCCCCCCCTTGAAACGCCCGCCCATGATCACGACCAGGTGGTCGCCGCAGCTCTCCACGGCCCGTCTGGCCGCCTCGACGTTGGTCGCCTTCGAGTCGTTGACGAACCGCACACGCGCCACGTCACCGACCGGCTCCAGGGCGTGCTCGAGGCCGGTGAACCGGTCCACGGCCCGGGTCATGTCCCCGGCGGAGACGCCAACCAGATCTGCAACTGCCGCGGCCGCCAGTACGTCGCCCAGCAAGTGCTGACCGAGCAGGTGCACCGCCGAAACTGGAACCAGCGGCGTGTCACCCTCCGAGCCCCGGCGCACGATCGTGTCGTTGGACACCACCACTCCCTCGGAAAGCGGCGCCGTCAACGCATAGGAGACGCGATGCGCCTGGCTGTCGCGGGTGAGTCTCAAGACATCGGGGTCATCCGCGTTGATGACCAGCGTGTCCGACGAACCTTGGTTCGCAAATAGCTTGGCTTTCGCCGCCGCGTACGCCTCGACTCCATCATGGCGATCGAGATGGTCCGCGTACAAGTTGAGGAACACCGCGATCCACGGCCGGAACGTCGTGGTCAGCTCGAGCTGAAAGCTCGACACCTCGACGACGTGGATCGCCTCAGGCGTCGACTGCGCCACCTGGGTGCTCAACGCCGTGCCCACATTGCCCCCCACCAGCACCAGACAGCCACCCGCCTCGAGCATGCGTCCGAGGAGCACGGTTGTCGTCGACTTGCCTTTCGTGCCAGTCACCGCCACGACCCGTCCTCTCACCCAGCGTGACGCCAGTTCGATCTCGCTGATGACCGGCACCCGGGCGCGGCGGGCTCGCTCGAGCGCTGTCTGCACCGGCGGCACACCCGGGCTCAAGACCACCAGGTCCGCCCCCTCCAGCGTCTTGGGCTGATGCCCCCCAAGCTCGAGGGCGACTCCAACCTCCCGCAGCTGCTCGACCTCCTCATCGACGTCGCGCCGCATCTCCGTGAGGGTGACGCGCGCACCGCGATCGGCCAGCAAGCGGGCAGCCGCGACACCGCTACGCGCGGCGCCGACGACGACGACATTGGACCCGCGCACGGAGAACTCGGTCATCGCAGTTTCAGGGTCGCGAGACTGAAAAAGGCGAACACCACCGCGGCGATCACAAACCGGCTGATCACCTTTGGCTCGCTCCACCCGATCAGCTCGCAGTGGTGGTGGAGCGGCGCCATCCTGAACACCCGTTGTCCGGTGAGCTTGAACGACCCGACCTGAATGATCACGGAGAACGCTTCGATGACGAACACGGCGCCAACAATCGGCAACAACAGCTCCTGCTTGATCAGCAACGCCACGGTGCCGAGGGCGCCTCCGAGCGCGAGGGAGCCGACATCGCCCATGAACAGCTCAGCGGGATACGAGTTGTACCAGAGGAATCCCAGCCCGGCGCCCACCAGCGCTCCGCAGAACACCGTCAGCTCGGCCGCCGGCAAGGAGTGCGGCAACAGCAGATACTCCGCGAAAATTGCATGCCCGATGACATAGGTCAGCGCCGTGAAGGCGGCCGCGGCGACCGTGAACACGCTGATCGCGAGACCGTCGAGCCCGTCCGTCAGGTTGACGGCGTTGGACGAAAACACCAGCACGAGCACCGCGAGCGGCACATACAGCCACCCGAGGTCGGGGGAAAGCGTCTTCAGGATCGGGAAGATCAGCTCTGTGTTGTAGAGCTCGCGTCCGCTCAGCCACAGCAGCGCGATCCCGACCGCCATGGCAACCGCCCCCTGACCGATCAGCTTGTAGCGGGGCCGCAGTCCGCGGTGCGTCTTGCGGACGATCTTCAGGTAGTCGTCCAGGAAGCCGACCAGCCCATACGCCAAAGTCGAAAGCATCGCGATCCAGACATAGGCGTTCGTGAGGTTGCTCCAGACGAAGGTCGGCAGGATTGTCGCGGCCAGGATGAGCAACCCGCCCATCGTCGGGGTACCGGCCTTCGCCTGATGAGTGACCGGGCCGTCGTCACGTACGACCTGACCGATCTGGGACTCACGCAGTCTGCGAATCATCCACGGTCCCATCGCCAGACTGATCACAAACGCAGTCAGCCCGGCCGCGGCCGTACGAAACGTTATGTACTGGACCAGGTTGATCGCCGGATACAGCAGGTGATAGAACATCAGGCCCACTCCGCCTCGAGCCGCGACACCACCAGGTCGGTGCGCACGCTCCGTGAACCCTTCACCAGCACCACGTCATCGGCGTGCAGCAGCTCCGTCAGCCGCGTCGCCGCTGCCTCGCTGCCCTCGAAGTGGATGACCCTGTCGGATGACATGCCGGCCTCCACCGCCGCCGCGCCCAGCGCCCGGGCAACGTCACCACCAACGGTCAGCAGCAGTCCCAATCCGGCGCCCGCGGCGGCGCGTCCCGTCATCCGGTGCAAGGCCTCGGACCGCGCACCGAGCTCCAGCATCTCGCCCAGCACGGCCACGCGGCGTCCCCCACGACGGTCCTGTGACAGTGTCTCGAGGGCGATGGCGACCGCCAGCGGGTTGGAGTTGTACGAATCGTCGATGACAACGACCCCGCGCGCGAGCCGGCGGATCTGTCCGCGGTGAGGCGGCGCCTCCACCGTTGCCACCCGTTCGGCCAGCGCGGCGAGCGGCACCTGCAGCTGCAGCGCCACGGCGACCGCCGCCAGCACGTTTGCGAGGTTGCCGCGACCAGGCAGCGACGTGGTCAAAGTGGTTGCGCCCGCGGGTGTCCGGACCAGCGCACGCGTGCCGTCCA
>JASLOY010000381.1 GCA_030745255.1 Vicinamibacterales bacterium | reverse complement strand
GAGATTGCTCATCGCCGATATCAGCGAGAACCTGAGCACACCAAGGCAGCGTCGGACTGCCACTGCAGGGGAGCCAGAGCCCTGCACGTGCCATCAGTGCGGCGAGTCCAAGACTCTTGAGCGCGACGGTCTTGCCGCCGGTGTTGGGGCCGGTGATGACGAGAGCCCGTGTGGGCGGGCACATGACGATGTTGACCGGCACCGGTTCGTCCGGCGCGCCCTCGGGCAGCGGTGTCTCGAGCCGGCTGGTGACGCTGGTCATCAAGAGGGGGTGTCTGGCATCGCGCAGCTCGAGTGACCCGTCGGTGGCGATACGCGGCTCCACGCCGCCCATCGCACGGGCGAAACTGGCGCGCGCCTGGAGAAGATCGATGTCGGTTGCGACCGTTAGCGTGCGGTGCATGTCTGCGGCGCGCCGTCGAAATGTCGTCGACAGCGCCAGCAACACCCGTCTGATCTCGTCTCGCTCCTGTTCTTCGAGCGCCACGATCTCGTTGTTGACATCGACCGTGCTGAGCGGCTCGAGAAACAGGCTCGCACCACTCGCCGAGCTGCCGTGGACGATGCCGGGGATCGCAGTGCGGTTCTCCGACCGAACGATCAGCACGAACCGCCCGTTGCGCTCAGTGACGACCTTCTCCTGCAGATACTTGGCCGTGTCCCGTCCGCGCAGATACGACTCGAGGTTGCCGCGCAACCGATTCCGCTGCTTCCGCAGCCGGCCGCGGATGGTCTTCAGCACCGGGCTTGCGCTGTCGGTGACCGTGGCTGAGGAATCCACCTTGTTGCGGACGTCAGCGCATTCACGATCCCATGTCGCGCATCCATCGACAATCGCCGACAGCGCCGGAAAGGGACCCCCATCAGCCGTGGCGATCGATTGACAGACCCGATCCACCGATCCCAGGAAGTCGGCCAGCTTCAGCAGTTGGGCTGGTTCGAGCGGCTGAGCCTCGATCGCGAGCGACGACAGGATCACGTCGAGATCATCCGGCGCCTCGAGTGGAAACGGGCTGTTTGCTTCCAGGTACTGGACACCTTCGGTCGTGTGCCCAAGTGCGGTGTGGACCGCACGGGGGTCAGTAAGCGGACGCAGCCGGGCAAGCTTCTCTGTGCCAAGCGGGGTCAACGCGAAGCTGGTGACCGCCTCGACCACTCGGTCGAACTCGAGGGCCGTGAGGGCTCCTGTGTGCATCGGAGTGATAGTCCAGCCGCCTTCGTCTGGCGTTAGGTCCGCATGGACGGCGCTGGGCATCCGGCTCAGCGGTGTCGAATCCTGCCGATATGCTCCCGCGCCTCGCCATGCCAGCCTGGGGACGCGCGCCGAGACTCAGGCAACCAACTTCAGTCTCGGGACACTGGCTGGAGAGCAGATTCAGTTTGAGGTTCGGGCGGCTAACGAGCCAAGACCCGAACTTCCTAATTTACCATGGTCGTCAAAGGCGGCTCAAGCATCAGCGATCGCGAGATGATTGATCATGCTGGCCATCGCCCCGGCGCCGAATCCGTTGTCGATGTTGACGACCGCCACGCCGGTGGCACAGCTGTTCAGCATCGAGAGCAGGGCGGCGACTCCCCCGAAACTGGCGCCGTAGCCGACGCTCGTCGGCACCGCGATCACAGGGACAGAGACCAGGCCGCCCACCACGCTCGGCAGCGCCCCCTCCATTCCGGCGACAACCACGATGACTCGGGCCTGCTCGAGCCGGGACCGCTCGGACAGCAGTCTGTGCAGCCCGGCGACACCGACGTCGTAGAGCCGCTCGACCCGATTTCCCATCACCTCTCCGGTGACCACCGCTTCCTCGGCCACCCGCTGGTCGGACGTACCACCGGAGACGACCAGGATGGTGCCGTGGCCTGTGTGGTGGAGGTCGGTCGTGTGGGTGATAAGGCGGGCGGTCTCGTGAAACACGGCCCCAGCGACGCGATCCTTGACGGCGGCGAACGCGTCGGCGTCGGTCCGGGTTACCAGCAGGCTGTGTCCAGCCTCGACGATTCGTGTGGCGATGTGGGCGATCTGATCCGATGTTTTCCCCTCGCCGAAGACTACCTCGGGAAACCCTTGCCTGATTGCCCGGTGATGGTCGACCCGCGCGAATCCGACGTCTTCGAAGGGGGCCCTCCGCATCGAAGTGGCCAGCTGAGTCTGGGCAGCCTTCACGCCGAGCGCGCCGCTGCGCACCTGTTCGAGCAGAGTCTTGAGTGTCTCGGGTCTCATGCCGGGGCTGTCTGTCGGCGCCATTCCGCTGCCACGGCGGCGTGCGTGGATTTCATCGGTTCGGCCAATCTGATCTATCTTACACACGCTCGGTGCCGGCACCGAGCGTGTCCGGACACGTCGAAGGGAGCTCAGCCATGAACTTCAGCCGTGTGGCTGTGGCTGCGGTGGTCGCCTGGATCGCGTTCGTGGTCATTGGCTATGTCGTGCACACGATCATCCTCGATGACCTCTACGCGAGCCAGGAGCTGGCCGGGACCGTCGAGACCGAGCCGTTGATCGGTTTCCTGCTGGCCTTGTTCGGCTTCTTCGTCTTTGCCTACGTGTACGCGAAGGGCTACGAAGGCTGAAACGGCACGCAGGAGGGTATGCGCTTCGGCGTCCTCGTTGCAATCATGCTCATCTGCTTTGCCGGGGTCTGGGGCTACGTCGTGTTTCCGATTTCCGCGGGGTTGGCGGCGGCCCTTGCGATCGACTACATCGTGGAATTTGCCGCCTACGGCATGATCGTAGGTGCGATCTACAAGCTGCCTCCGCGTGGAGCGTCCCGCTCGGTCTCGAGGCGTTCGGGCATGGCAGACAGGGACGAGCGACGATGACGAAGGCGACAGCCGCTGCAGGGCTCGAGGGGGTCGTCGCGACCTCCTCGGCGATCTGTTATCTGGACGGAGAACGGGGTGTCCTCGCCTACTGTGGGCACGATATCCATGATCTCGCCGAGTCGGCGACCTTCGAGGAGGTCTGCTACCTGCTCTGGCACCGACGGCTACCCACCCGATCGGAGCTTGGCGATCTGCAGACCGAGTTCGCCCGAGCCCGTGCCCTGCCGGAGCCGGTCGTCCGGATGTTGCGGTCGCTCCCTCCCGGGCATGCGATGGACGCAGTGCGGACCCTTGTGTCGGCCTTGTCGCACTACGACCCGGACGCAGGTGACGACTCACCGGCCGCCTCGATGCGTCGGGCGGTGCGTCTGACGGTGCAGATCGGCACACTGGTCGCGACGGTAGGTCGTGTGGCCGCCGGAGGCGCACCGATGGAGCCCGACCCAGTCCTCGGGCACGCTGCGAACTTCCTGTACGTGCTGACCGGCGATCGCCCGAGCGCGCTAGCAACCCGCGCGTTTGACGTGGCGTTGGTGCTCCATGCCGACCACGAGTTGAACGCGTCGACGTTCGCGGCGCGCGTCGCGGCGGCGACGCTCACCGACGTTCACTCCACCGTAGTGGCCGGCGTGGCGACGCTGAAGGGTCGGCTGCATGGGGGCGCCAATGCCGAGGTCATGAAGATGCTCATGGCGATTGGCGAAGATGCCGACGACGACCGGGTGACTGCTGCGATCAAGAGCATGCTGGCTCGAAAACAGAAGGTGCCAGGCTTTGGGCATCGTGTGTATCGCACCGAGGATCCTCGGGCAACCCATTTGCGGCAGATGTCGCGGGATTTGGGTACACAGGCCGGCAACAGCCGCTGGTTCGAGATATCCCAGCGCATCGAGGCGGTGATGAAGACGCAGACGCAGATCGACGCCAACGTCGACTTCTACTCCGCATCGACCTATCACACCCTTGGAATTGCGCTCGATCTGTTCACGCCGATCTTCGTCGTGAGCCGTGTAGCCGGCTGGACGGCGCACGTACTCGAGCAATACGCGAACAACCGCCTGATCAGACCGCGGGCGGAGTACACCGGCCCGGAATATCCCCAGATGTTCGTGGCGCTCGACGACCGATAGGACGCCGTCGCTCACTGGCTTCAGGCTACAGGCTTCAGTGGGCTCAGTTCCGCGCCGGCGGGCGGAGCGTCGGACTATAATGAACGTTCGTTCATGGACCAACGCCACATTCGCAATTTCTCCATCATTGCGCACATCGATCACGGCAAGTCGACCCTTGCGGATCGGTTCCTCGAGCTCACCGGCGCACTCCGGCCCAGAGAGATGGAGGCCCAAGTGCTCGACTCGATGGATCTCGAGCGCGAGCGCGGCATCACGATCAAGGCCCACGCCGTCCGGCTGACCTACACGCCCGAGGGCGGCGTCCCGCACGTCCTGAATCTGATCGATACCCCGGGG
>JASLOY010000380.1 GCA_030745255.1 Vicinamibacterales bacterium | reverse complement strand
GACATCATTTTGAAACTGCTCGGTGGCAAGGGCGAGGAGCAAGAGACCTACTGGAAGGATCTCGTCTACCCTCGCCATGGCAGCGGCCAGCTCTTCGAACGCCTTGCGGCCGAGATCGGCGCACGCGGTGGTCAGTTCCATCTGTCCACCGAGCCAGTGACGGTCTGTGTCAACGACGGGCGGGCGACCAGCGTCCGGATCTCCAACGGAGGCGGCACGGCGGAGATTCCGTGTGACCTCGTCCTGTCGTCAATTCCCCTTCGGTATCTGGTGCCGTCCGTGCGTCCCGCGCTGGGCGAGTTCTTTGGTCACTCTCTCAAGCAGCTTCGCTATCGGTCGCTCCTGGTCGTCTACCTGGCATTTGACCTGCCGAAGGTGCTTCCGGTTCACTGGATCTATCTGGTCGATCCAACGTTCAAGTTCAATCGGCTCACCGAGCAGAAGAACATGAGCGCCGACACCGCGACGCCCGGCCGGAGCGTGGTGACCATCGAGCGCGGCAGTTACGTCGGCGACGAGTGGTGGAGCCGGTCTGACGAGGAGATTTTCCAGGTGGCGCGGGATGAGCTCGCGCGCATGCCGGACGTCGACACGACGAAGATCGTTGACTATCACGTCGTGCGCATGAAGGACGCCTACCCGGTGTACGATCTGGACTTTGATCGTAATCTCAACGCTGTGCTCGACGGTCTCTCGTCCGTCGAGAACCTCTACTCCTTCGGTCGGCAGGGGATGTTTCTCCAGAACGACATGCACGATTCCATGGAGAACGGCCGCATGCTCGTCGAGCGCATCGAAACCGCTGCGACGAGCGCACAGTGGTACGACGAGATGCTCGACTACTGGCGGCTGTCTGACCGCCAGCCCCTCGTGTGATGGACCCATCGAAGAATGGTGACCGGCCGCGTTTCGCGTGCATTGCCCTCGACTACGAGGACACGCGGCACCTGTATCGCACGCTGAACCTGCCGGCGCCACCCGTAGGCGATGTCATGTTCGGAGCCGTCGCCGAGCGATTCCAGACGATTCTAGCGCGCCACGGCGTCTCGGCGACGTTGTTCGTTGTCGGCGAAGACATCCTGACAGACAATAACCGCCGCAGTCTCCGGCGCTTTGTCGATTCCGGGCACGAGGTGGCGAATCACACGATGACGCACCCGTTCGGCATGCGCGAGATGGCCTACGCGGACAAGGTCCGAGAGATCGAGGGTGCTCAGAAGCTGCTCGAAGACGTGACGGGGCAGCCGGTCGTCGGCTACAAGGCTCCGGCCCACGATATCGACGCCGACGTGATCGATATCTTGGAGGAACGGGGATTTCATTACGATGCGTCCGTGTATCCGTCGTACTTTAATCCTTTGCTGAATGTGTGCTATCGCGTCGTCGGGGGCGGTCGTCCGCTCGGTTTGGGGGATTGGCAGTGCTCACTGGCGCCAAACCGCCCGTACCGCCTAGGCCGTCCCTACTGGAAAACGGGCACGCGGTCGATGGTCGAATTTCCGATTAGCCAGATCCCGGCGGTCAAGTTTCCAGTGTACGCTACCGTGATGTTTACCGCAGGGCTTCGCGCCTTTCAGGCGCAGTTTGCTGCGGTCCGGCGTATGAGATTCCTGACCTACGTTTTTCACTCGTTCGATCTGTTCGACGAGAATGACGATGGGTTCGTGCCTGCTCTCAGACGCTATCCGGCCTTGCGTCTTCCGCTTGCAGAGCGCCTCGAGATGGTCGACCACGTCGTCAAGACGATTGCGAGTCGCTTTCAGCCAGTGACATATCGCCGGGCAGTGACGCAGCCAGAGATCCTGGGCGCCATCTTGTGACGGACGTGAGCACGGCGCAAGCCGCGAGCCTGCGCGAATGGCCCGGACCGGCGGAGACCCTCGAAGAACGCAGCTGCGAGCTGTGTGGGCGCGACGAGGCGACCCAGCTGCACGTGGAGAACGGCTTCCGCATTTTGCGCTGTCGGCAGTGCCGCCACGTCTACGTGAACCCGCGACCGACGCGCGACGCTCTCAACTCCTGGTATCGTCGGTTCTTCGATGCCCTCGACGCCGAAGGGATGGAGGGCTGGCGGCGCCAAATGAGCGGCGTGTTCCGCCAGGTATACTGCCTTGCGGCCAATTCGGAGCGACAGTGCCGAGACTGTCGTCGGCGAGTGCTCGACATCGGTTGCGGCTACGGGTTCCTGCTGGAAATGTTTCCCGCTGTTGGGTGGGACCGGGAGGGCATCGAGTTGGCCGCCGCCGCGGCCGACTACGGTCGCGCCAATCTGGGTGCGACTATCCACGAACAGGCCCTGGAGGATCTCAGGCTGCCCGATGCCCACTATGACGTGGTGACCTGCATTTACCTTCTCGAGCACGTGTGGGACCCCAGGCTGATGATGGCCCACATGCATCGCATCCTCAAGCCGGGCGGGCTGCTGATCGGAGTTGTCCCGCAAACGGTGCCGACGTATCGCGTCAAGAAGCTGCTGGGACTGGATCTGCTGTCCCCGCCGTTTCACCTTCGTGACTACTCGCCGCAGAGTCTGGTGCGGTTTCTCGATCAAGCCGGCTTTACGAGCATCCGGGTCTCGCCGGCGGCGCCGATGACCTCGCCGAACCCGATAGAGAACTGGCTGCTAAGGGTGAACGACTGTCTGTCTCGGGTGGTGTTCCGAGCGTCGCTGGGGCGGGCAATGACACCCGTCGGCGGGAAGCTCGTGGTGGCCACCGCATGAGCGCAGCCGGCCTCGGCTCCGAGCGCATTCGGCTGTTGTCGATCTGCTTGCTCGCCTTGACCTTCAACTTCGGCTATGTCGTGGGCATGGAGCCCTGGCTGGCGGTGGAGAGCGACGCTGCGGCGTATGACCAGGGTGGCTGGGATCTGGCGCGTGGCTTTGGCTTTCCGACAAGGGGACTGCAGCCCAAGCGGGAGCCTGGTATCTATGCGTTCTTCGGGAGCATCTATTTTCTGTTCGGCCACGACCACAGTGTCGTCCGGGTGATCCAGGCGCTCTTGACTGCGAGCCTTCCCTTGCTCACATTCATACTGTCGCGTCGCCTCGCGAGCGTGGGGGCGCTCCCGAGGCAAGCGCCCCTCGTCGCCGCCGCGCTGGCGGCAGTCTATCCGCCGTTTCTGTTCTACAGCGGAGTGCTCATGCGCGAGGCCTCCATCACGTTTCTGGCGCTGGTCTCGCTCGTGTGTCTGACCGGACATGCCACAACCGGCCGACTGAGCCAGGCTGCGTGGTACGGCGCCTTTGCCGGACTGGGGGCGCTCGTCGACGGGCGCTTCCTGTTCTTCGCGCCGTTCGTGTCGGTGGTGTTTCTGGTGTCGGGCAGAGGGTTGGGACGGAGTCTGCAGTTTGGGGTCTTGTCGACCACCGTGGCGCTTGCGGTCATTTCACCGTGGACAATTCGCAACTACATTGTGCTCGACAAGTTTGTTCTGCTGTCGACCGCTCAATACAAGGGGTTGTGGCTGGTGACGAACCCGCAGGGCATCGAGGAGTGGGACTGGGAGCGGGAGCCGCTGCGCTCGCTCCGTGATCTGCCGGCGGACCAGCGCGATCAAGAGATCTCTGAACTGGCGATACAAAACTTGCGCGACTATCCTGGCCGATATATACGTTCGTCGCTCGGACGGTTCGTCCGCTTGTGGTGGGGGGGGAGCCACAGCGACGTGATGCCGCTGTTGAAGCGACCGCTTCTCCCTGCTCTAACGACCGGTGATTGGGGCTATTCGGTCGTGAAGCTCACACTGCTCGGGATCAGCTACACGTATGTGTTCGGCGGGTTCCTCGGTGCCCTGTGGGTCGTCTCTCGCGCCGGATTCGCGCCCGTCGCGCATCTCATAGCATTCCCAGCGTATCTCTCGATACTCCACATGATTCTCTATTCCTCGCCCCGGTATCACATCCCGGCTGCACCGGTCCTCATCGTCTTCTTCAGCGGTGGGTTGGTGCATGTCGTGGAGCGCCTGTCGTTGCGGCGAGCGCTTGCGAAGGCACGAGAGCGCGGCCGACGTGATCTCCGCAAGGCGCTGGGCGATCCTGCGGCGCGAGAATCGAACCTGTGAGCATGCGGCGGTTCACACTGGCGATCTGGCTGATCGCGCTCGCGATGAACATTGGCTATGTACTGGCGTTCGATCGTGTTCTTGTGGTCGAGGGCGACGCGGAGGGTTATGATCGGGGGGCCGTCGCGTTGTGGGAGGGTCGCGGCTTTCCTGTGAGCGGTGAAGAAGGGTTGGAGCCGAAGCGCGAGCCGGGCATGTACGTCTTCCTGGCGAGCGTCTACAGCCTGTTCGGA
>JASLOY010000037.1 GCA_030745255.1 Vicinamibacterales bacterium | reverse complement strand
AGCTGGCCGGGCGCGGCCTGGTCCGGTCGGTCATCAGACACGAGCCGATCCTGCAGGCCAAGCTGGCGGCAGAGGGTGCCGGGGCCGGGTTGCCGCCGATCATTCCACCCGGCATGCGGGCCGTCTCGCTTCGTGTGAATGAGGTGATCGGCGTGGCCGGCTATGTGCTGCCGGGCACACATGTCGACGTATTGGCCACCGCCAGTCCGACCAACCGGGTCGAGGACACGATGACGAAGCTGGTGTTGGCCGACGTGGAGGTGCTCACGGCCGGAACACGACTCGAACGAGACATGGAGGACGACCAGCCGGTCCAGGTGACCGTGGTCACGCTCCTGGTCACGCCCGGGCAGTCCGAACGGTTGTCCCTGGCCGGCACCGAGGGGACGATCCAGCTCGCGCTTCGGAATCCGTTCGACGACGGTCGCCCCGAGACACCTGGTGTCAGCCCTGAGAGGCTGCTTGCGAGCGCGACCCCCACGCCGAGACCGATGGCACCAATTGCGGCCCCGGCCCCGCCACCCCCTCCTCCGCCTCCACCACCGACCGTCGAGGTGATTCGGGGTGACACGCGAGAGCGGGCCATCGTTCGATAGGAGTGCAGCCAGTGAGATACGTCCAGAGACCGTCGTCGCCCGAGCGCATTCGGCAAGCGTGGATTCCCGCACGGCGGTTGCGTCAGCTCGCCCTGGCGACCGCCCTGATCGTCATCATGGTCGACTTGCCCGGAGTGCAGGCCCAGACGCGGCCCGTGGCCAACCTGTCGACCGACCTGAGGGCGCCGGTTGCGCACCAACAGATCGGCTTGTTGGTGGGGCGCTCCACGGTGTTGACCACCGCTCGTCCGATTCAGCGCGTCTCGCTGACGACGCCAGAGATCGCCGACGCCATGGTGACCGGGCCCCACGAAGTGCTGATACACGGAAAGGCTCCTGGGACCATTTCGTTGCTGGTCTGGAGTGACACTGGTCGCATTTCGAGCTACGACGTCGTCGTGCGACGGGATCTCGGTTCGCTGGAGGGACATCTATCCCAACTGTTTCCCGACGAGGCGATCTCGGTCGCGGCCAATGGCTCCGACGTCATCATCGCCGGCACCGTGTCCAGCAAGTATGTCGTCGAGAAGGCGGCGGCCGTAGTCGTCGGCTACGTCGAGAACCCGGAGAACGTCGTCAACCTGTTGCGGCAGCAGGAACAGGAAGGAGTCGGGGTCGAGCAGATCATGCTTCGGGTGCGTTTCGCCGAAGTGAGTCGGACCGCCGTGCAGGAGCTCGGTGCGTCATTCTTCACCGACATCCTCGGCGTCGACGACTACGTTGGTCGTATCACGACGCAACAGTTCGCCGCGCCGGACTTCGACAACGACGAGGGTCTGGTGTTCAGCGACTTCCTCAACGTTCTGGCGTTCAATACGAGGGAAAGCATCGGTGTCGTGATCAAAGCGCTCGAGACTCGTGGACTCTTGCAGAGTCTGGCGGAGCCGAATCTGATCACGCAGAACGCCACGGAAGCAACGTTTCTGGCCGGCGGCGAGTACCCCTATCCGATCTTGCAAGGCCAGGCCGGTGCCGTGACGATTGTGTTCAAGGAATTCGGTGTACGTTTGGCATTCACGCCGACGATCGTCGGTCCCGATCGCATTCACCTCAAGGTGGCCCCCGAGGTGAGCGCGCTCGATTTCGCCAACTCCATCACGATCGAGGGTTTTCGGGTTCCGGCGCTCACGACGCGGAGGACGGAAACACAGGTCGAGCTGCGCGATGGGCAGACGTTCGCCGTCGCGGGACTGCTCGACAACACGGCGACTGAGACCGTGAGCAAGATCCCCGGCCTGGGCGACATCCCGATCCTGGGGATGCTGTTCAAGAGCCGCGCATATCAGAAGAGTCAGACCGAGCTGGTCGTCATGATCACACCGCATATCGTACGGCGTGACTCGACCGGTGTGGCGCCCGGGTTGCCGAATCTGGCAGAACCCTTCCTCGAGCCGCCGGACGATGTCCTGCCGCCACCGGCTGCGTTGTCGCCGCCCGATTTCAACCGTCGAGGCGTGACCGCAACCGATGCCGTGGCAGCGGTGTCCCCGAACGACGTGGGGCCTTCATTGAGCGGGTCGACCGGCGCCGTTGTGGCAGCCCGTGCACCCGAGGACAGCGAATCTGCCACAGCCATTGGGACGACGCTCGACCCCCGTGTCGAGCGGGAGCGCCTCGAGGTGGAGCGGAAGCAGGCCGAGAAGACCCGCAAGGCCGAGGAGCGCCTCGCACGCGAGGAGGCGAAGCGCACGGCCGAGGAGGCCAAACGCGCCGCCAAGGCGGAGCAGAAGCGTTTGGAAGTGGAGCGGAAGCAGGCTGAAGCGGATCGCAAGTTCGAGGAGAGGCAGGCGCGCGAGGAGGCGAAGCGCGCGGTCGAGGAGGCCAAACGCGCCGCCAAGGCGGAGCAGAAGCGGCTCGAAGTGGAGCGGAAGCAGGCTGAAGAGGAACGCAAGGTCGCGGAGAAACAGGCGCGCGAGGAAGAAAAGCTCGCGCGCGAGGAGGCGAAACGCGCGGCCGAGGAAGCCAAACGCGCCGCCAAGGCGGAGCAGAAGCGACTCGAAATGGAGCGGAAGCAGGCGGAGAAGTATCGGAAGGAAGAGGAGAAGCGCGCGCTGGCACAGGTCGTGGCCGACGCGAAGCGCTTCGAGCAAGAGGCGAAGCAGGCTGAGAAGCTAGCAAAAAGGCGAGCCGAGCGGCAGGCCGAGCTCGATCGAATCCTGGCCGAGTTTCAAGAGAAGATCAACGGCGCTCAGCGCGCGATCGACGAGATCGATCGCGAGCGGAAAGGGCTGGAGGTTTCGCCACGGCGACGGCTCGTCGTTCCGATCGGCGACCAGCCCGAGCCAGACCCGCTCGGCAGGTAGACCGGGCAATCCCGGAGCGAACACTGGCAGGGGAAGAGGCACCCAATGCGACGGTCAACAACAGCGAGGGCCAAGCGCCGACCCGGCCTGTACCGTGACGAGCGCGGCATGACGCTCGTTTTCGTCGGCGTGGGTTTCATGGCCTTCTTGTCGGCAACGATGCTGGCCATTGACGTGGGGATGTTCATGGTGGCGCGGACGCAGGCGCAGAACTCCGCTGATGCCGGTGCGCTGGCCGGCGCCGTCGCGCTGGTCTTCGACGATTTCAACGACCGAACCGCAAGCGGTCCGGCGGTGCAGAACGCGGTGGTCGCGGCACAGTCCAATGAGGTGATGAGCCAGGTGGTCTCGGTGACGCCCGCGGATGTGACGTTTCCTACGCCGGAGCGCGTTCGTGTCGATGTCTTTCGGACGAGCGGCCGGGCCAACCCGGTCGCGACGATGGTCGCGCCGTTGTTCGGGTTGCCAATCGTCGACATCCAAGCGACGGCGACAGCCGACGCGGTGCCGGCCAACGCGGCCACCTGCGTCAAGCCATGGGCCGTTCCCGACAAATGGCAGGAGATGCAGACGCCACCGTGGGACTCGGCTGATTCGTTCGACGCCTATGTCCAAAACGGTCCGAACCGGGGACAGCGGATACCGAATGCAGACATATTCGTGCCAGCAGACCAGCCCGGGTACACCGGATATCAACAGAGTCCGTCGGGTCCTGACTATGGTCGCCAGGTCGTCCTCAAACAGGGGAACCCGCACCAAACCGTCAGCGCGAGCGACTTCTTTCCGATCGCGCTGCCACCGAACAGCGGAGCGGCCTGGTACGAGCAGAACATTCCGGGCTGCTGGCCCGAGGTAGCCGGGATTGGAGAACGCATTCCGGTCGAGCCCGGGAACCAGGTCGGGCCGACGTTGGCGGGCACGCAGAGGCTCATCGACCAAGACCCGGGCGCCTACTGGGACGCCGCAACGAGACGTGTGGTCACCAGCCTGTCGCCGAGTCCGCGCATCGTCGTGCTGCCGGTGTACAACCCGGATGCGTATGACTCCGCGCGGTCCCAGGGTCGCACGGAGATCGAGATCTCCAATTTCGTCGGCTTCTTCATCGAAAACATCCAAGGGACCGATGTGGTCGGCCGCGTCGTGCCGAATACCGGGCTCTTGCGGACGGGTGTCCCGGCGCCGACCGGGGCTTTCTTGCGCGCCATTCGGCTAGTGGAGTAGGGCGGGCTCGTTCATTCATGACGACATACATAGTGCGTCTCTCAGACCCATGGCCAAACTCTCCGTGCTCGTGACGACCACCGCCGACCAGGAATTTCGCAGCTCCGTGGTGCGCGCGCTGCGATCCAGCGGGGTGCCGCTCGGCGTCGTCGAAGAACGCGACTCTCGCACCGACGTCCCCGACCTGGTGGTGGTCGACATCCGTGGTGAGGGTTCGCAAGGGTTGCAGTCGGTCGAGCGGTTGCGGGCCAAGTGGTCGGCCGTGTGCATCTTCGCGGTGGCGGGTAGCTCCGAGCCCGACGTCATCCTGCAGGCGATGCGCGCGGGCGCAAACGAGTTTCTTGCGTGGCCGACCACCGGCGAGAGCGCACCACGCGACACCGAAGGGTTCTGCAGCGCGCTCACGCGAATCGTTGAGCGCCTGCAAGCAGCGCGGGGCAACGCCGCATCGACATCGAAGACGTTCGCTTTCTTTGGCGCGAAAGGTGGCGCCGGCACGACGACACTGGCGGTGAACTGCGCGGCCGAGCTGGCTCGCGTGTCCAAGCGGCCAACGATCATCATCGACTTCAATCCGTTCGTGGGAGAGGTCGCGTTGTTTCTGGGCGTGCGGCCGCGCTTCACGCTCCTCGATGCGGCCGACAACATGCATCGACTCGATGACCAGTTTTTGCGTGAGTTGGTTGCGAAGCACAAGTCCGGACTCGACATCCTGGCCGGCTCGGACGCCATGGACCGCCCTAACGGGCAGGACGGAAGCGCGCTGGAAGAGCTCTTGCAGTGGATCGGGCGGAGCCACGAGTTCGTCGTGATCGACGCCGGGAACCTGACCAACCCCTGCGCCGAAGTAGCGGTGTTCGCGTCTGACTCGATCTTTCTGGTCGCGAATCCCGATGTTCCGTCGATCCGCAACGCACAGCGTGTCGTGGACCGCATGGAAGATATGGGGGCCGGGAAGGACCGGATCAAGGTCTTGCTGAACCGAACGTCCGAGCGCCACATCATTGCGCCAAAACAGATTGAGGACGCCCTTGGGCATCCGATCGATCACGCGTTTCAAAGCGACTATGGCACCGTCTCAGCGGCGTTGAATTCAGGCGTGCCGGTGGCGCTTAGCAAGGGTTCGTTGCTCGCGACACAGCTCGTGGAATTTACACGAGGGCTCGCCGGTCTACCCATGACCGTCGAGACCTCCGAGATCGGCCGGAGCCGCGCATCGCTACTCGGTTTGTTCTGATACGCCTCTTCGACGTCTAGCCGACTGACACCGATTGAATCATGGCCACATCAGCCCCCGTTCAACCCTCACCCGGCGGCGTCGGGTCCACGAGGGAGGATCAGCGCCGCTCGCAGTATCTCGAGGTCAAGGCGGAGGTCCACCGGAAGCTGCTGGGGCGCCTCAATCTCGAGACGCTCGCCACGACGGACCGCGCGCGTGCCGAAGGGGAGATCCGGTCTCTGACGGCCAACCTGCTCGCGGAGGCTCGCGCTCCGCTGACAATCGGCGAGCGAGAGGCGATTCTTGGCGACGTGCTGGACGAAGTATTCGGCTTCGGTCCACTCGAGCCGCTGTTGCGCGACCCGACGGTGAACGACATCCTGGTCAACACCGCCAGCCAAGTGTTCGTCGAGCGGAGAGGAAAGCTCGAGCGGGTGCCGGCGGCGTTTCAGGACGACCAGCATCTCATGCGGGTCATCGACCGGATCGTCAGCGGCGCCGGGCGACGGGTCGATGACAGCACGCCCATGGTCGACGCGCGCCTGCCAGACGGGTCCCGAGTGAACGCAATCATCCCGCCGCTGGCGGTGGACGGGCCCTTGCTGTCAATCCGCCGCTTCCCGGCCGAACGAATGAAGGCGGAGGACCTGATGTCGCATCAGGCCTTGACACCCCAGATGATCGACTTCTTGCGACACTGTGTGAAGTCTCGGCTCAACTGCCTCGTTAGCGGCGGCACCGGCTCGGGCAAGACGACGCTGCTCAACGTGCTCTCCACCTTCATCCCGGGTCGGGAGCGGATCGTGACCGTCGAGGACGCCGCCGAGTTGCAGCTCGCTCAGGAGCATGTCGTCCGACTGGAAACACGTCCACCCAACGTCGAGGGTAAAGGTGCGATCAAGCAGCGTCAACTCGTGATCAACGCGCTCCGTATGCGGCCCGATCGGATCATCATCGGAGAGGTGCGTGGCGAAGAGGCGCTGGACATGCTGCAGGCGATGAACACCGGACACGACGGTTCGCTGACCACGGTGCACGCGAACACGGCGCGCGACGCCCTGAGCCGCATCGAGACCATGATCGCGATGGCCAATGTGAACCTGCCGGACAAGGCGATGCGCACCCAAATCGCGTCGGCCATTCATCTCGTGATTCAGCAGGCCAGGCTGAGCGACGGCACTCGGAAGGTGACTGGCATCTCGGAAATCACGGGGATGGAAGGCGACATCATCACGATGCAGGAAATCTTTCGATTCGACAAGCTGGGTGTCTCCAAGGAAGGCAACGTCATTGGGCGATTCGTCGCAACCGGCGTCCGCCCGAAATGCTGCGAGCGTCTTCGTGCCTCTGGCGTGCAACTTCCTACTGAAATGTTCGAGAGCGTGACGGAGGTAGGGTGATGGGGCTCGAAATCCTCGTCGCGCTGATCTTTCTCGTATCTACGGCGGCGATTTTCGGCTTCTTCGTCCTGATGTCTGGGAGGGCGGAGGCGGCGCTACGTCAGCAGGTAGAAGGTCGGCTCGAGGAGATGAGCGGCGTCGTCGAGGCAGACAGCGACCTCTTGGTCAAATCAGCGCCGACCGGACCGCTGCCCGGGATGGACCGCATGGTGGCTCAGACCGCCACCGGATCCGCCTTCGAGCGGTGGCTCGAGCAATCCGGCACCGCGATGAGCCTCAGCAAGCTGTTCCTGACATCGCTGTTGGTGGCCGTGTTGGTCGGTCTCGTGGGTGGCGCGTTCGCCGGCAGCCCATGGGCGACCGGGGTGACCGGGCTGATCGGGTTCGCCGTCCCGGTGGTGGTGATCAGACAGCGCCGGGTCATGCGGTTTCGGAAGTTCGAAGAGCATTTTCCTGAGGCGCTCGACCTGATCTCGCGGGCGGTCCGCGCGGGCCACGCCTTCAGTGCCGCGCTCAAGATGATCGGCGACGAGCTGGATGCCCCGGTGGGCCCGGAGTTCCGCAAGACCTTCGACGAGCAGAACTTCGGGCTGCCGCTCGGCGATGCGCTGGAGCACCTGGCCCTTCGCGTGCCGTTGCTCGATGTGCGGTTTTTCGTGACGGCCGTGCTCATCCAACACGATACCGGCGGCAATCTCGCCGAAATTCTCGATAACCTGGCAGAAGTCGTGCGCGAGCGGTTCAAGATTCGCCGTCAGGTTCGGGTGCACAGCGCGCACGGTCGTATGACCGGGTATGTGCTGATGGCACTGCCGGTGTTTCTCCTCATCGCGCTCTCATTCATCAACCCGGGTCACGTGGGCCTCCTGTTCGAGGAAGGCATGGGGCGAATGATGCTGGTGGGCGCAATTGTCATGCAGGCGGTCGGGTACGTGTGGATCAGGCAAGTGGTCAAGATCGAGGTGTGATGTGACGATGTTGCTACCGCTTTTCGCCTTCCTCCTGGGGATGCTCGGCGTTGTGGCGGTTTTCATGCTCAAGCCGGCCAAGGCGGCTGCAATCGACCAGCGCCTGCGAGAGGTGACGGGGGCGGAGGAGCGGGGCGACGACGTGCGAGCTGCGGCGACGGCGGCCGCCAACTTCCTCAAGAACGTCGGGGAGAAGGCGCCCCGGTCGGCAAAAGAGGTCAGTGGGCTGCGGGAACGCCTCGTGCACGCAGGATTTCGCCGCCCGGAGAGCCTGTCGATCTTCTTCGCCATTCGAGTCGGCTTCGCCCTGATGTTGTTCGGCGTGTTCGTGAGCGGCGTCTTCGCCCGACCCAATTTGGTGTTCGCCCTGGCGTCGCTTGGCCTGGGATGGGTGTTGCCCGGCATGGTGCTCGCAAGGCTGGCGAAGCGCCGCCAACACCGGATTCAACTGGCGCTGCCGGATGCGCTCGATCTCCTGGTCGTCAGTGTAGAGGCGGGGCTGGGTCTGGACCAGGCAATGGTACGGGTCGGTCAGGAGCTGGGGTCCGCCTACCCGGACCTGTCGACCGACCTGCGCCAGGTCAACCTCGAGTTGCTCGCAGGGAAGGCGCGGTCCGAGGCGTTGCGGAACCTCGCGGATCGGACCGGTGTCGACGACCTGAGCGCCCTGGTCGCCATGCTCGTGCAGACCGACAAGTTCGGCACCAGCGTCGCCAGCTCGCTCAGGGTGTTCTCCGAAACGCTGCGCACGAAGCGAAGACAGCGGGCTGAAGAGGCCGCAGCGAAGACCGGTGTGAAGATGGTGTTTCCGCTGGTCCTATGTATCTTTCCAGCGATCTGGGTCGTGACCATCGGACCGGCTGCCATCCAGTTCGTCAAGGTTCTCTTCCCAATCATCGAAGGAGGTCAATAGCATGAAGCCGAAGAGACGGGTGCGTTCACCGCAAGTCATGGCCCGCAATCTCGACAGCGGCCGGATCATAGCCACGAGGGTGAGCGTGACTGCCACCCGCACCGAGCGGGCACTCGGACTATTGGGGCGCGACGACTTCCAGCCCGATGAAGCCATGTGGATCGCACCAAGCCGGGGCGTGCATACCTGTGGAATGCGGTTCCCGATCGACCTTGTGGCGCTCGATGCGACCGGGAAGGTCGTTGACCGCGTGGCTGGCCTGGCGCCCTGGCGGCTCCGATTGCCCCGGCGGAGCGTCGTCGGCGTGCTGGAGTTGCCGGAGGGGAGTCTCGAGCGCTCGGAAACGCGTCTGGGCCATTGTCTGACGTTCGAAACAGTCGGCGTGCTGGGCTGGAACGCTCACGCCGGAGACGCATGATGTCGGGCGTCACGGAACTCATGCCGGTCGCCACCACGGCTCCCGATGACGCGTCCGTTCCGCAACGGCCGACGTGCTTTGGCGACGTCGGCCTCGCTACGGACAACGTGGCCGAGCTGGTGCTCAAGTGGCTCTACACCGGGGAGGCCAGCGGTACCGACCTGGCCGAGCGCATCCGACTGCCGTATGCCCTGCTCGAAGGCATCATCGAGCACGTTCGCATCGAGCGCTTGGTGGAGGTGCGCAGCGCCGGCGGCACGGGAACAGCGGGCTATCGCTACGGGTTGACCGATGGCGGGCGCGACCGGGCCCGTCAGCACTTCGACGCGTGCGGATATGTCGGGCCGGCGCCCGTGCCGCTCGACCAGTATCTCTCGTACATGGGTCATATCTCCGGATCCAGAGTTCGTATCGACCACGAGAGCGTAGCCGCCGGGTTGTTCCCGCTGGTGTTGAGCCCGCAGGTCATCGACCAGCTCGGGCCGGCCATCACCGCCAGACGGGCGCTCTTCCTGTATGGGCCTCCTGGCAATGGCAAGAGCGTGATCGGAGCCGGGATCGGTCGCGTGCTGGGGGGAGACATTTACATACCGCATGCCCTCGACATCGATGGGCAGGTCGTCCAGCTCTTCGACCCGGTCACCCACACGGAGGTGGTGACCGAGGAGGAGAGCTTGCTGATTCGGCCGTCGGACTCATCCGACCAGCGGTGGGCTCGGATTGCACGCCCGGTGATCACGGTCGGCGGCGAACTGACGCTCGACATGCTCGACCTCGCGTTCAACCAGACATCGAGCTTCTACGAGGCTCCGGTACAACTCAAGGCCAATGGCGGTGTCCTCATCATTGACGACTTTGGACGTCAACGCGTACCCCCGCAGGATCTCTTGAATCGCTGGATCGTGCCGCTCGAAGCGCAGATCGATTACCTCACGCTTCACTCCGGCCGAAAGTTCGAAATTCCGTTCGACGTCCTGATTGTGTTTTCCACGAATCTCGACCCGCAGTCGCTGGCCGACGAGGCCTTCCTGCGGCGCATTCCGTACAAGATTCGGGCAAAGAACCCGACCTACGACCAGTTCTGCCGCATTTTTGCCCAGACCTGCAGCGGGCACGGAATCGACTTCGACCCGGCAATGGTCGAGTACCTGCGACAAGAGTATTACGTCGCACGCGGAATCGAGATGCGTGGTTGTCACCCCCGCGATCTGATCAACCAGGTCGTGAACCTGTGCCGGTATCAGAATCGCGACGCCGCGATTACCACGGAGCTGCTGGACGCGGCCTGCTCGACCTATTTCGTCGACGACACGGAGCGCACCGCGCGGGAATCGGCCTCCTGATGCCACGTCCCGTCGGTGCCCGACGGTTGGCCACGTCGTCGCCCCGCCTCGTCGGTGCCTCGCGCCGGGTCCGCCAGACGACGTCGGTCGAGCGGACTGGTGTCTCGGCAGGTGCCGGCCGCAGCGGACCTTTCTCGCGCGACCTGTCAGACATCGTGGCTAAGGCGATGATTGCAGGGCTGTTCCTCGGTCTCGCCTATCGCATCGGCCTGGATGTCCTGGAGAGCGGTCGGCCGACCGGTCTCTTGCTGCTCGCCAGCGAACTGCTGGTGGTCGTGCTGACGCTGTCGCGTCGCGCCGCGATCGACATCGACCTGAGCTGCCGGGTCCGGTTGATCGCAGTGGTGTCGATATTGGGCCCCTTCCTGCTCAGGCCGACAAGCGGGATAGGTCCGTCTGTCGAGGCGTATACCGTGACGGTGTCCACCATCGGTCTCGCGATTGTAGTCGCCGGGAAGGTCGCGCTCGGACGCAGCTTTGGTCTGCTCCCGGCGAACCGCGGCGTCGTGTCCTCCGGCGCGTATCGGCTGGTCCGCCACCCCATCTATCTGGGCTACGTGCTGACGCACGCGGCCTTTCTTGCCGCAAATCCGAGCTGGTGGAATGTCGTGGCCCTCGCAGCCGCAGATAGCGCCCTCCTGATCAGGGCCTCCCACGAGGAGGGAACCCTCCTCCATGATCCGGTCTATGCGCGCTATCGGCAACGGGTGAGATGGCGTCTGGTGCCGGGGGTGTTCTGAGCGGACACTCACAGAGTCAGAAGGCAGAAGTCAGACCCGCGCCGGTCTATGGTTCGACCAGCCAGTGGGTGAACCAGCTGCGGATCCGTTCCAGGCGGTCCACCAGCAACCAGGGCTCGCCGGTCCGGGAAAGCCCGTGGCTCGAGCGAGGATAGCGGACTAGCTCGGTCGGGATCCCCCGCTTCACGAGTGCCATGAACCACTGCTCGCCATCACCGATTGGCGTCCGGTAGTCGTTCTCGCCGTGGATGATGAGCGTCGGCGCGGTGACGTTCTCTACATAGGAGATCGGTGACAAGCGGCGATACAGCTCGCGCTGCTCCCAAGGGGCGCCGCCGAACTCAAATTCGGTCAGAGCTTGGACGTCTGTCGATCCGTACCAGCTCTCCCAGTTGGTGATCGACCGGCTGGTGACGGCGGCGGCGAAGCGGTTGGTGGTTGCGGTCAGCCAGTTGGTCATGTAGCCGCCGTAGCTCCCGCCCGACACGCCGACGCGGGCCGGGTCGATGTCGGGGTAACGCTCGAGTGCCGCATCGACCCCAGCCAGATAGTCCTCGGCATCGATCTCGCCCCAGCCCTCCCGCGTTGCGTAGGTGAAGGCGTTGCCGTAGCCGGTCGAGCCGCGGGGGTTCGTGTAGAGGACGAAGGCGCCAGCGCCCGAAAGGACATGGAATGTCCGGAAAAAGGTGTTGCCATAGGCGCCGTGCGGGCCGCCGTGAATCTTCAGAATCATCGGGTAGGGCTGTCCGGCCTGATAGCCGACCGGCTTGACGAGCCAGCCTTCGATCTCGGTGCCGTCGGTGACAGTCCATGTCAGTCGCTCGGCCGGCTGGAGATTGACATCGGCGAGCCATTCGTCGTTGAACGCCGTGACCCGCTGTTGCAGGCTGCCGTCGCCACGGTTCACGAAGATCTCGGCCGGTGTCACGGCGTCGGTCACGGTGTAGGCGAGGACGAGGCCGTCCTTGGAGGTCGACATGGATCCGACCTGACGCGCGCCGGTTGTCAGCTGCCGGATCAGGTCGCCGGTCGCCGTCACCTCGAACAGATGCCGGTCTCCGCCGACACCAGCCAGGAACCGGACTGCCGTGCCGTTTGCCGCCCAGGAGGGCGTCCCCGGTGTCTGGTCCCAGTCGCTGGTCAGGTTGCGGGGGATTCCACGGAACGTGCCATTGGCCGCCAGGTCGACGATGCGCAGGTCGGTCTCCTCGCCCCGCGCGCGTGTCTGCAGGAACGCGAGCCGGCTGCCGTCTGGCGAAATGGCGGGCGCGCTCTCGCTTCCTGGGTTCGAGGTCAACTTTTGCGGGTCGCCGGCCTCGCGGCTGACCACGTAGATGTCGGTTGTCAGCTCGTCGTTGCGCTCGTCGTCCTCCAGCTCGTCTCCGGTGAAGTAGATCCGTTCGCTGTCGGCCGACCAGACAAGGTCTCCGACGTTGAAGGTCATCTCGGTGCGCTGGACCGGCTCACCGCCCTCGGCCGGTACGACTAAGAGCTGACGTTTTGCCACGGTCGACGGATGCGGGCGCAGGGTCAGCGTGCCGTCGCGCTTGTACCGCATCGAGGTGATGACCCGCCCGTCGAACCGCTCGACGTCCAGCGTGTTGGTGATGGCGTCTGGTGCGATCCATCCGTCTCGCTCAGTGTCATCATCGGTTCCCGCGTCCGGCCGCGTGGTGTAGGCGATCCAGGCGCCGTCGGGGGACCAGACCGGCGCGTCGTCGACCCCTTCGATCTGGTACGCCTCTCCGCCGGGAAACGTGACTCTGGCGAACCAGGTCGAGTCGGCAGTGTCGTTGTCGCCCCGGCGCGACTGGAAGCTAAGCACCCGGCTGTCTGGCGACCACCGCGGCGCACTGGCTTCACGGGTCGGGTCGGTGAACCGGAACGGCTCGCCCGCTGGACGTCCGCCGCGCAGCACCTGCATCCAGATTTCCCGATGCCGGCGGTTGTCGTCTTCATCGACGGTGGTGACGGTGAACGCCAGCAGCGCACCGTCAGGCGCGATGGCGACCTCAGCGACTCCGACCTCGCTGTAATAGTCGGTCGGCAACAAGCCGCGGTTCTGGGCGGCGCTTGGCGCGACGCCGAGTGCGAGACAGGCGACAACGAGCAGGGCGGTCGTCCGGACGACAAGGCGATGGGGCATTGAGAGGCTCCTGGAAGTCTGATCGAAAAAGTGTAGCAGTCCGCTTTCGCCAAGGCTACGGCGGACAGGCTTGCGACAGGGGATGGACGCTGCGATCATGGGTCCATGGCAGCACTCATTAAACGGCTTCCGTGCCGTCGCTCGCTGGCGGCGGCCGTGGCCGTGCTGGTCGCAATCACGCCTGTCCTCCTTATCGGCAGCACGCAGCCCATCCGCGCGCGTCAGGCGATGGTGGTGTCGCAGGACGACATCGCGTCGCGGGTGGGCGTCGAAGTCATGCGGGACGGGGGCAACGCGATCGATGCGGCGGTGGCGACCGCGCTGGCTCTGGCCGTCACCTATCCGACGGCGGGCAACATCGGCGGTGGCGGGTTTCTGATCTACCGGCCGGTCGAGGGCCCCCCTGTCGCTTACGACTTCCGGGAGACGGCGCCTGGCGGGTCGTTTCCGGCGATGTTCATGAAGGACGGCGAATACGACCCCGTTGTCCACCACAACAGTCATTTCGCGGTCGGTGTTCCGGGCACGGTGGCCGGATTGCATCTGGCCTGGTCAGAGCATGGAGCGTTGCCCTGGCGCCGGTTGGTGGAACCGGCAGTCGCGCTGGCGGGCGACGGGTTTCCGATGTCAGA
>JASLOY010000379.1 GCA_030745255.1 Vicinamibacterales bacterium | reverse complement strand
CCAACAACACCAGCGCAACCACGACGACCGAGAGTGCTCGTCGGGGCGAACGCGGCGACACAATCGACGTAGACATTCGGCCTTTCTCCGTTCACCGCGCCGGTAGGGGATGACGGCGGGAACGGCTGCGCTCCCACCCCGGTCGAGACTGCCGCGCGTATCGCACGAGTTGCCGCGACACGACTTCGGCGCCGAAGCTCGTGACGTGGACCAAGCGTGATCAAGAAGGCTGCAAAGCTATCCCAGACACCGGCCACGCGCAACCCCGGTCGTCCGCTGGGGTCCCCCCAAGCGACCGAGCCGGGGTGTGGGGCGGAGCCCCACCTAGAATTAGAACCGAATGAGCCGCGTAGTCTTCACCACGAACCCACGGTTACGCAGCTGGGTCCGGCGGTCGGGCAGGAATGGGTCGGTGTCGCGGTCCTCGGTGTAGACGACAAACAGCTCACTTCCGGGCGAGTATTCCCATCGCAGCCGGACGTTGGTGCTGAAGGTGTCGCCGCTCGAGTTGTACTGCAGGAGACCGCTGAAGAACATCCGCGGCGTGACGGTGTAGTTGACGCGGGCCCGTCCGAGTGTGGCGGTGAAGCGTCCTTCCGGTAGGTCGATCCAGTTGATCGAGAGGCTCGGCTCAACCGACAGTTGCGGAGTCACTTCGATGCGACCGCGGTTGATCCCCAGCACGGTGCTGTCGCCGCTCCAGAACTGGCCGGTCCGGATCGACACCGACCCGCTCACGGGCCGTTGCTGTCCAAACGAGTAGCCCCCCTCGATATCCCTGAACCGGTAGCCGCCAACCGGCAGCGTCACGGCCGGCGCGATGGCGAACGGCGCCGTCAGTAGCTCGTAGCGGTCGGTGACCGACCCGGTGATCCGGTCGCTGTTCTCGAGCTGGAGCTCGAACGCGACGTCCCGCTCGCGGGTTTCGACCAGGCGGTCGTCTGCCGTCTGAATGTAGTCGATCCCGCCGGAGAGGCTAAGGCGACGGATCCAGTCGATCGACCGCGGCCGTGGGCTGAACCGCGCCGACGCCGAAGTCCGGCGGATGTTGTCGCGGCGCACGAACCCGACCTCCGGGATGAAGTTGTCTTCGATGACGAGGTGGCCCACATCCAGCCCATAGCGGTCACCCGTGTAGGCGAACTGCCCCAGGTAGCTGGCGTCCTGCCCACGTCGCCCGGGAGTGCTGGCGCGCGCCGCGTAGCCCAGCAGGTTCACGTCGTCGAAGAAGGCGAACCGGCCGTCGACACCGTAGACCTGGCTCGAGCCGTCGCCGACCAGCGACACCGAGCGGTTGGTGAAGATACCGCCCACGGTGCTGCGGCGCAGGATGTC
This sequence comes from Vicinamibacterales bacterium, assembly GCA_030745255.1. Taxonomy (GTDB): domain Bacteria; phylum Acidobacteriota; class Vicinamibacteria; order Vicinamibacterales; family UBA8438; genus NP936. Next base: position 2,979 of record JASLOY010000379.1, on the reverse strand, counting down.
GCGCTTGACCCGCAGCACGGTGAAGTTGGTCGTCTCCGCGCCGGAGAGGTCCTCGTCGTCGGTCTGGATGTTCAACGCGCCGACGTCGAAGGCCCCGACTTTCCCGGTCACGCGCCCGCCGGCCACGATCGGCACGACCGACCCGCCCTGCAGTCCGATTCGACGACTGAAGAACAGCGTTGGCGCCCCGACGCCATCCGTGCCGCCGCGGGCAAAGTCGAAGTTGCCGCGGGCTTCGAGAAAGAACTCCCGCTTCTCCGGAAAGAACAGGCTGAACCGGGTTAGATTCACCTGCTGCTCGTCCACCTCCACCTGCGCAAAATCGGTGTTCAGGGTGAAATCCGCCGTCAGGTTGCGGGTGATGCCGTACTTGACGTCGAGCCCGACGTCACCGTCCAGGTCGTTCCGCGTCGGTGGGTCCGCGTTGACGTCGGTGGTCACGCCGCCGATGCCATACGGCTTGATCTCGAGGTTGCGGCTCTGCGATGGCAGCTCGATGCCGACCAGCGACCCGGCTTGCGAGATACGCCAGAGCCCGGCGATGACGCTGTTGCCGCGCGCCGCCGAGATCGGCAGCGGGGTCAGGTAGGACGCTTCGGTCCGGCGCCTGATGATGCGGCGCAGCTGGATACCCCACACTTGATCCACGGTGGGCCGGTAACGCAGCGACTTGAACGGAATCCGGATCTCGACGCTCCAGCCGCCATCGAACCGGCCGGTCCGCGAGTCCCAGATCGTGTTCCAGTCGCTGTTGACCCGGCCGCCCTCGTTCGATATCGCAAAGTCGGAAAATCCCCCGATCGGCGTCACCAGGAACGCCAGGCCGTTGCGCCGGTCATAGAAGGTGTCGAGCATCACCGAGAACGAATCGTTCTGCCGGAGCTGGATGGTGTCGCGGCGCATCTCGTTCGCCACCCACTCGGTCGGCGACGCGGTGTCGTAGCAGCGGGCCGATATGTAGACATTGGCGTCGTCGAACAGCACCCAGGCATCGGTCCGCTGGCTGCCCGGTGCACCTTCCTCGGGCAACTGCTGGACGAAATCGGTGATGTACTGAACGGTGTCGTAGATGGGCTCGTCGAGACGGCCGTCGAGTCGCAACGGCTCGCGCAGCCGAGTCGCCCGCACCGTCGCGCGTCCCTGACCGCCCCTGGAAACGACCGCCGGCGCCACCGGCGGCCTCGGGCCCTCGAGCCCGGCGGGTGCCGGGTCCGGGCTCTGACCGGCTACCGGCGAACCGAGGATGCCGACAAGGCAGGGCGTGGCAAGGAATGCGAATCGTGAGAGTCGTGGTGTCAACGGGACAGTATTGATCGGCCGTCGAGACCGACGAAGGTATAGAATTTCAAGCTACTAGAGACTGTCTGTCACACGACCCGACCCGCCCGACTGCCAACCGTGGGGCGCGGTCTCGAGGAGCTCCAACATGACACTTCGCGACGTTGCGCGGCTGACACAATGCGCTCTGATCCCCGTGATGCTCACCGGTGGCGTGCTGCTGACGGCACCTCCGCTGTTGGCGAACGACTGGCCCGAGTGGCGGGGCACCGGCCGCCACGGAGTGTGGACCGAGACCGGCATCGTCGAGGAGCTGCCATCGGAGCTCAACGTGAAGTGGCGGGTTCCGATCAACTCGGGGTTTTCCGGACCGGCGGTTGTCGATGGCCGGGTCTTTATCACCGACTGGACGGAGGATCCGGCATCGCGAACGCTGGACGGGACCGAGCGAGCGATCGCGCTCGATGAGGAGAGCGGGGAGATTCTCTGGACCCGAGATCTGCCGACGTCGTATCGGATGCTGATGGTCTCCTATGCGATCGGACCGCGCGCCACCCCGACGGTCGATGGCGACCGGGTGTACGTGGTTGGCGCCGCGGGCGATCTGTATTGCCTGAATGTCGAGACCGGGGCACTCATCTGGGAGAAGCACTACATCACCGACTATGACAGCTACGTCCCGACCTGGGGAGTCGCCAGCGCACCGATCATCGACGGCGATCGACTGATCACGGTCGTTGGTGGCGAGCCGGGCGGATTGATCATGGCGTTCGACAAGCGAACCGGCGCCGAGGTCTGGCGCGCCCTCGACGTCGTCGGGGAGATGGGCTACGGCCAGCCGATCATCATCGAAGCGGGCGGCGCCCGCCAGCTCATCGTGTGGCACGCCGCGGCGCTGGTCTCGCTCGACCCGACCACGGGCGAGCTGTATTGGGAAGAAGAGTGGGAGGCCGGCTCCGGGATGTCGGTGGCCACACCGGTGCACAGCGGAAACTACCTGCTGGTCACGCAGTTCTACCGCGGCTCGCTGATGATGCAGCTCAACCAGGATGCGCCCGAAGCGACGCTGCTCTGGAAGGGCCAGAGCCGAAGTGAGATGCCGGGCGAAACCGACGGTCTTCACGCCATGATCACCACGCCGTTGATCGAGGGCGACCACATCTACGGGGTCGGCAGCTACGGCGAGCTGCGGGGTCTCGACGCACGAACCGGCGAACGCCTGTGGATGAGCGACCAGATGGTTGCCCAGGCACGATGGGGCACGGCATTCATGGTGAAGCAGGACGACCGGTACTTCGTCGTCAATGACGACGGGTTGCTGATCATCGCCGAGTTCACGCCGGAGGGCTACGTCGAGCGGGGTCGCACCCGGCTCATCGAGCCGACAAGCGACTCCGGCTATGGCCCTCGCAAGGCGTACGACCGGAAGGTGAACTGGTCGCACCCGGCGTTCGCCAACGGGCACATCTTTCACCGAAATGACAACGAGATCATCAAGGCGTCGCTCGCCGCGGCCGATTACTGAGCACGCGGCCGCCAAGAAGTCAGAAGGTAGGAGTCAGAAGACGCTGGATGGCTGCCGCCAGCATCAGATCGATGAGTGGCGGCATCGCTACTCCGGCCCGGTTGTGCTCGACTGCGAACGGACGTCCGCCTATCGGGACGCGTCCGCTTCCTCGGCCCGCGCGCCGGCGAGAATGC
>JASLOY010000378.1 GCA_030745255.1 Vicinamibacterales bacterium | reverse complement strand
AGCAGCATTGCGTGGGTGAACCCGGGCGGAATCTCGTCGACGTGGTGAGTGACCACAATCAAGGCGGGCGCGTCCTGATCCTGCGCCAATCCGGCCAGGGTCTGCACCAGCTGTTCGCGACCCGGCAAGTCGAGCCCGGCGGTCGGCTCGTCCAGCACGAGCAGATCGGGGTCGGTCATCAACGCCCGAGCGAGCAAGACCCGTTGTCGTTCCCCAGATGAGAGGGTGCCGAAGCGCTGGCCCGCGTGGTCGAGACAGCCGACCCGCTCGAGACTCCGGCGGGCCTTGTGCCAGTCGGCCTCGTCGTAGGTGTTCCACCAGTGGGCGAGCGCGGCATGTTTGCCGGCCACGACGATCTGTTCCGCCGTCAGCCGCGGTTGCATCATCGCGGCAAGCGCGGCGCTGGTGACCCCGATCCGCAGTCGCAGCGCCCGGACGTCGACGTGACCGAGCTCACCGCCGAGCACCGACACCGACCCGGCCGACGGGTGCACATAGAGTGAGACGATCTGACAGAGGGAGGTCTTGCCGGAGCCGTTCGGGCCGAGCACGACCCAGCGCTCGCCGGGCCGCACCCGCCAGTTGATGCCGTCGAGAATCGTCGCGTCGTTCCTGACCAGCCGTACTCCGGCCAGTCTCACGACGTCGTCCGTCACTCCGGGCCCTCGGGTCCCGGCCTGTCCTGGGTGTCGTCGAAGAGGCTCACGGTTGGCTCAGGCGCTTCTGGTACTGTCGATACAGCCGCGTGTGCCGGTTGTCGTTCACGTCAACCGGCTTGCCGTCGATGAACATATACCGGACGTTCGATACCGCCTGGAGTGGGTCGCCGTCGGTGACGATGATGTCGGCACGTTTGCCCACCTCGAGCGAGCCCACATGGTCGTCGACTGCAAGGATTTCGGCGGTGCTGAGTGTGACCGACCGCAGGGCGACGTCGGGTGGAAGTCCAAAGGCGACCGCCATGCCGGCCTGGTAGGGTAGCTCGCGGGAGCCAGACCCGCTGTTGCTCTGAAAGCCGAACGTGACACCGGCCTCGTGTAGCCGCAACGGGCTCGCATACACCGAGTCGTATCGGTCGTAGGGGTCGGTGGGCGACCGCGTCAGCGGACTGAGCAAGACCGGCAAGTCGGCGTCGGCGATCTCGTCGGCTACCCGCCAGGCCTCCTGACCACCCCGTAGGATCGCCCGCACGTCCAGCTCCGCGGCCAGTTCGATCGCCACGAGAATCGCCGCAGCGGAGTTCGCGCTCAGGATGACCGGCTTGTCCCGTCGAGCGTATGGGATCAGCGCCTCCAGTGCGGGGTCGTACGACAGGAGACGCCGGCCGGCCTGCGCCGCCTGGCCCTGCTGGTCCGCGTAGGCGCGGGCCTCCTCGAACAGCTCACGTAGCCGGTCCAGCTGCTGGTCGGCGGTCGGGGTGTCGTCGTCCGGGTCTCGGCGCTGGCCCAGCAAGGTTCCCACATCGAGCTCGCCGGCTCCGCTCGGGATGTTGACCTGCAAAGCCAGGCGGTCGATATAGGCCAGTTCGTCCGGTGTCCAGCCGGCGAGCTGAATCAGCGCCGCCTGCCCCGGCACCAGATCGCCGGTCGGGGCCGACACGGCGGAGGTGATACCGGTGAACCGGGCAACGGGGATGAGCTCGGAGTCCGGTTTCACCGCGACGGCGGCCCGAAGGTCTGGTTGAATGACACCGCTCTCGGCCGAGTCCTGGGTCACGGCCACGCCGCCGATCTCGTTCAGACCCAGTGTCGAGCCGCCATCGATCAACCCCGGATAGACCGACATGCCCTGTGCGTCGACCACCGTCACGCCGGGCGGTGGCTCGACGTCTGGCCCGATCGCGGTGATACGGCCGTCCTCGAACACCAGCGTGCCGTTGGGAATGGTCGGACCGGAAACCGGGTGGATCCGGGCGTTGGAAATCGCGTACCGGCCGTTGGCGTCCTCTGGTGCCGGGCCGGACGGAGTAAGGCGCTTGGGCTCGAGAGGAAAGGGGCCGCCGCGGTCACCGGTCCGCTCGAAGGTGACCTCGCCGCCAACCAGCGTCATGAAGACTCGTGCGTAAATGTTCAATGGATGTCCGTTGAACAACGCGAGATCCGCCAGTTTGCCAACCTCGATCGACCCGACGCGGTCGTCGATCCGCAACGCCATCGCTGGGTTGAGGGTGATCGTCTCGAGCGCCTGTCGGTAGGTCAGCCCGCCGAAGCGCACCATCTTGGCGGCATCGACATAGAGCCGCCGGACCCGTTCGCCGCTATCAGAGTTGATGATGCCGCGGCCACCCGCCTCGGTGATCAGCGCCACGTTGTACGGGATCGCGTCGTAAGCCTCTATCTTGTACGCCCAATTATCGGCGAAGGTCGAGACAAACGCGCCACGGTTGCCAAACGCCACGATTTCCGGGGCGATTTTATAGGCCTCGAGCGCGTGCTCCAGCGTGAGCTCCCGGACACCGAACTCCTCGAGTGTCCGCAGCAGCATGAAGAGCTCATCGGCGTTGTATCCGTGGCTGTGAACCAGAATCTCGCCGCTCAAGATGCCGGCCAAGGCTTCGAGCCGGAGATCCCGTCGGGGCGGCGCCAGAGGGCGGTCGGCCCGTTGAACCTCCGTGTCGTAGGCGGTCCACGCCGCCTGGTAGAACTGTGCCTCGGTCAGCGCACGACGAATCACCGCCTCTTGTCCCATGCGCGTATTGGGAAAGCGGTCCCGGCGCCGCGTGACGTTTTCGCCGAGAGCGAACTTGATGCCACGCGGGTAGCCGTCGAACAGCAGTTCGGTGGCCGGCACGCCGTATTTCATCTGGATGACAGCTCGCTGCCCTCCGATGGTGTTGGCGCTGCCGTGGAGCACGTTGGCGGTCGTCACCCCGCCGGCGGCGGCCCGATACAGTGTCAGGTCGTCGCCTCGCAGCACGTCCTCGATGCGGACCTGGGCGGTAATCGACAACGATGCCTCGTTGATGCCGCCGTCGGTCGCCATATGCGAATGGTCGTCGATGATGCCCGGCATCACCCAGGCGCCGGCGGCATCGACGACGGTGACTCCGCTCGGAGCGGTCAGGTCGCGATCGATCTCGACGATCACCATGTCACGGACCAGGATGTCGGTCTCGGGAAGCACCCCCGCATCGGCCATTGTGAGGACAGTGGCATTCCGGATCAGCACGTCACCGCCGGTTCGGGTGGCCGGGACGCGACTGGCGTCGGTTTCCACCGGCCAGCCGTCCTCGCCGGAGGGCGCCGGCTCGGCCGTCTCATCCTCCGGTGTTGCAGGTTGGTCGTCCTGGTTCGATGGGTCCGACGCAGCTGGCGTCTGTTCGTAGGGCACGCCATCGACGACAACCCACCGCACCCGCGCATCCACCTCTTCCAGACGGCCGTCGAGCAACGTGACATTCCCGATCTTGCCGGTCTCGAGCGAGCCGAGCTGCCGGTCGACCCCGAGGATGCGGGCAGGTCCAAGTGTCAGGGCCTCGAGGGCCGCATCGTGCGACAGCCCGGCCGCGATTGCCAGCCGAAGGTTGGCGAAGAACTGGGTGGCATCGCGCTGGCCACGGGTGGTAATGGCGAACGGATGAGCCGAGGCAGCCAGGATTGCGGCCGCATCGACTTGCTCCTGCCAGAGACGGTGGCGCTCAGTGAAGCGCCCGACCGGCTCGGCGACACGGATGTCGCGGTCGGCACGAACGGCCGACTGGACCATGGCATCTGTGAGTGGACGCCCGATGGCCCTCGCACGGGCCTCGAGGCGCTCGAGGGTGGGTGTGTCGGGCCGTGGCTCGACTGGGAAGTCGACACGCAGCAAGACCGGCACACCTGCGGCCCGTAGCCTGGTCAACGCCTGCACCGCCTCCCGTCCGCCATCCACGACGAGGCGGAGATCGAACTCGTTAGCCAGGCTCAAGGCGCGGTCTATCTCGTCCTGACGGGCGGCGGGAAAAAGGATCGGGAGTTCCCCGTCAAGTACCGGCTGCAGCGCTTCGAGCGCGAAGTCGTACCCCGGGCGGCGGGAGATGCCGTTGGTCTCGCGGTAGATGTCCCAGACGGACCCGTAGTGCTGCGCGTCGAGAAGCGTTTGTCGCAAATGCGCGATCGATCCCATCAGACTGCGTGGGTAGTCATCGCCAGGCGCTCGCCAGCCGGCGGCGAGCATCGTGTTGGCGCTGACGATGGCTCGCGTACCGTCGGCATCGGCCGAGTCGAGCAGGAGCGCCAAGGCGCTGGTGCCGGCAATAAGAGCGTTCGTCGGCAGCGAATGGGCCGCGGCGAACCCAGCCGCGCGCCAGGTGTCGGCGTCACGCTTCGACACACGCAGGTTCTGTGCGA
>JASLOY010000377.1 GCA_030745255.1 Vicinamibacterales bacterium | reverse complement strand
ACGGTCACGCACCGAGGGCCCGCAGAGTGGGGTCGCGCTCGCTCCGCCTTGCGCGAGGAGGGAGCATACCGGCAGCATTCGACCTCGCTGACCCGAAGCCCAACGCGGCCCTGGGTGGGATGCATCGGCGGCCGAATGCGACCGTCTTTATGACCGGGGCCACGTAGACGCTGCAACCAGAGGATTCTTTCGCCTAGCTACTTCTTGCGCGTCAAGTGGCGTGCTCCGTGCCGCGCGCCGCTTCGCCCTTCCGTCGCCGTCTGGTCTTGACCCAAGAGAATCCGACGACCGCTATGACAATCGTGACGATCCAAATCATCTCTGACCTCCTCTGAGGCGCATGACAATGCGCCCGCGGCTGTTGTGCACGCGTCCTGCCGAACAGGCGGCTCGCCGATTCAAGCGTCGTCAGTCCAGCGGCGTGAAATACAGATTCTTGGGATCGGCTCTCAGGTACTTGCCAACAACGCTGTAGCCGTGGCGGGCAAAGTAGTCGAGGATCTCCTGCCGCACGTCCGGATGGGCCTCGATGCAGACAAGCTCGGGCTGGAATCGGTCAATATCGAACCCTCGGAGCGCCCTCGGCTCAGACAGCTCGATGTCCATGGTAAGAAGATCGATGTGCGTGAGCCCCACTTGCTCGAGCAGGGCGTCGAGGGTCGTAGTGGGGACCTCGATCGCAGCGCCCGGCGCACCCTCGCGCTCGGTGAATTCGAAGCTGGCCGAGGCCACGAGCTTGTTTTCCTCGGGCACGTAGAGCCGCGCCATGGAATCGGTCACGTCGGAGACGAACCGTGCGAAGTAACGCGTGCGCGGCCTGTGGGCTCGGTAATCGGCCGCGAACTCCTCGAGCGCATCAGCGGCCACACCCGACCAGCCGAGCTGGGTCTCGAGGTGATACGTGTTGCTTTCGTCCCGGTAGTGATTGGCCCCAACGTCGAGGAACACGCCGTTGTGCCGATCCTGGAAGAAGTCCCGAATGATCCACTCTTCGACGTTACGCGAAAAGCGGTTTGGCCCGTACGTCGTGGCGATCGGGGTCAGCTCGAGCCAGCCGTCCATCCCGAACCAAGCGATGTCGCGGAGCTCGGACGCCGAGTACACACGCGTCCAGAAGAACGTCGCTGCCACCAGCGCGACAGCGATGAGACCAGCAATTGGCGAGTATCGGCGTCGGGACACGATGAAACGATTGCCATTCCCATGCCGCAGCCAGAGTCGACCGCCGCCGTCCAGGCGCGCGACCCGCAATCGCTTCGCGACAGACGCTTTACAAGGCAGGCTCAGCCGCCCGGAATCTTCGTCTTCAGATTTCAGCCGGCGGATGGTGACAAATCTGTTGCGGAGCCATCGGTTCTGTCGTGGTCATCCCGTGTCTCTGCAAAGTACGGAACATGTTCGACGATGCCGAAGTTGAGCTCACGGCACCCCTACCGACAGCCCATCAGCAGCAGAGGTTGCATCCCATTTCCGGTGACGGCATTCGGGAGATGCGTGTCGAGCGGCTCTGAGGCACGGTCAGGTTCAGTTTCGCGCGAGAGCGAGAAATCGTCAGTCGCACGCTGTTCAGCTATGAGGCTACCCCATCTGAACGACGCAACTGACTGGTCGCCCTGGCGCCCCTCAATTAGCAGAACGACGAACTATTCCCCGCCTCTCGTCGGAATCCTCCGACGTCCGGCCCCTTGTCGACCTGAGTGTGATCGACCCAGATAGGAGAGGCCTAGCCAAACTCCCGGAATAGTGGGCACACGGCGGTGTCCCCGTCCGGATTGCGACGCGCGGCCCACCACTGCGTCGTAGGTATGGGTCTTGCAAATCTTTTAGAGGTGATCACGGGAGGCACGATGCTCTCTCCGCCGGGCAGTTCGGGCCCTCGGTAGTCACGGCCGGAACGGGGCGAGAACGCCCTCTCTCTGGTTGCGTACCGCCGGGGGCATTTCGTGGCTTCGTCGCATCCGGCAGCCAATGCGGCTGGACCTGGGGGGGCGCGGTCAACACCCTTCAGCCAGCAACCCCGCGTCGCGCTGATTCCTCCGGATGTGGCGAAGCCGTTCGTTCCGCCCAACCCCGGCATCCGGAGGGCACCGCCATGAGGAGTCGTTCCCCCTCGCCACTGTTACTCGTGGCCATCTGTCTTGCGTTGCTTCCAGCTTCAGTCCAGGCACAAGGCGCGATCGTCGGCCAGATCGACGACGTGACCGGCATCGCGTTGCCCGGTGTCATAGTCGAAGCCATCGGAGTCTCAGTGTTCGACGAGCGTCGCGTGATGACGCGCGCGGTGACTGCGAACGAAGACGGTCACTACGAGATCGACCTGCCACCGGGCGTGTACTCGGTGCGCTTCGCGCTCCCCGGCTTCGGGACCACCATCCTCGAGGGCATCGGCGTCGAAGACGGCTGCCGCACCCCACTCGATGCGCGTCTCTGGCCCACCGATCTGCAAGAAGGCGTGACGGTCGCCGGTGTCCACCCTGATGCCGCCCCGTCGAGCATGGTCGACAGGCTCCCACCCGTCCGGCGAGAGGACACCACGCATCGACTGCATCAGGGTGCGAAGACGCCGCTCGTCGAGCGTGCAACGAGGCGCGATCCGTGGAGAAACTCGATTGAGCGCCAACTGTTCTCGAAACACATCGAGGACGCCTGCCTCGGTTATGCCCCGATGTGGCTGAGCCATCTCGACGTGCTGCTGAGACAGCGGCCGTGTCAATTGGCGTGGGTGGCAGAGCCGCGGATCCGCTCCAGAGCGTAGCGTCCGCGGTTCTCGAGCAGGACGAAGCGGCTTCTAGTGTGTCCTCGTACGCGCATCCATTTCGCGCATCATCTCGGCCTGAGAGATCCCGGTCCAGCAGTGACCGCGGTCGGCGCCATAGACTATCCGCGCATCGATGGACGGCCTGGTCTGCAGAAACTCATCGAGCAACCGGACGGCGTTGTTGAGATAGTAGTCGTCCCGTTCTCCGACCCAGACATTCAGCTTGCCTCGCAGCTTCGGAGCAAGCGCATCCCAGTTGCGCTCGAGCACGAGACGGAGGTCGTACTGTTCCCAGGTCCGAGACACTGACCGGTCGATGACCCCGGTGTCGGGGTCCCACAGTGGGACGGGGCGGCCGTCCTCACCTCGCGGTCCGTAGGCGGCGTTCCAGGCCCCCCACTGGCGCCCCGACATGGTCCAGCTGTCGCCGAGACCAAGCAGGTTCTCCATCCGAACCTCGTGGCGCATGGTGAAGCGGATGCTGCCGTCTCGGTTGCGGGCGCTGGGTCGCTCGCGGCCCCGCTCATCGACATACGCACTCTCGCCGTTGTAGATGTCGACGAGTTGGAAGGCGCGAAAATCGACGCCGTCGGGACAAGACGCCCAGGCGCCGTTGAAGAAATCCGCGTAGAAGATCTGGAGCGCCAGCGACACCCAGCCACCGGTCGAGCTGCCGTCGAGCACCCTGGCCTGCGGTGCCCCGACGCCACGAAACGCCTGTTCGACATACGGGATCAGCTCCCGGGTCACGGCGTCACCATACGGGCCGTTGCTCGCAGAGTTGACTTGATACGGGTCGCCGTATGGCCCGGCGCCATCGAGGTGGAGCAGGATCATCCGGGGCGCGTCATCATCCTGCGCGAGCCAGGCATCCCGGAAGGCGGACCCGGGACGCATCATGGAGCGCACCGCGGTGTAGCGGTCACCGTAGCCCCCGATGTGGACGCGGAGCGGATAGCGGCGTTCGGTCTCCTGGTCGAAATCACGCGGGAGGATGATACCGGCGCGCAGATAGATCGGCCGGTCGTGGAACTCGGACAGCAGGTCAGACCGAATCCTGATGAATCGTAGATGCCTCTCGTCGGCCGGAACCTGTTCGTCGGGAATCCGGCGGGTCAGGGTCAATTGCACGGGCTCTGTCTGGTATGGGTCGAGCGCAACCCGTAACGGATCGCTATATAGATTGCCGGGGGCACCAGGTGACCTGAGGTCGCGGTTGAGATTGAGGACGGCCTGAACGTGATACTCGCCAGCCTCGAGCTCGGCGAGGGTCGCCATCGGAAACACGGCGGCGGTCGCGTCGAGCGTGGCGCCGGCACCGGGAGCCAGGGCCGGAGCGTCCACCCCGAGCGTTGGCGTGGCGTTTCGGCCGGTGCGGCCAATGAGGCGGCGGGGCTCGACCCGACCGACGGGGGCCATGACGACGAGCAGGCGGCCAGGCGGCGGCGGCGACATCGAGGGGTCGAGCGTGACCTCGAAGCGAAGCCCAGGACGAGGCTGACCGGCTTGGCCGGCCTGGAGGGAGACAGCGCCAAGTGTCGCGACGAATAGGGTCAGCAGCGTGCGGAACACTCTCATCTATCATAGTGCGCACATCT
>JASLOY010000376.1 GCA_030745255.1 Vicinamibacterales bacterium | reverse complement strand
CCGGGAGGGACGCCATGCCCATCTGGATGAAGTACCCGGCGTGGTCGATCATCTCGGTGAAGGGTCCGTCAGGACGATCCGGGTGCCGCGGTCCATGTCACTCATCTCCGGCCCGGCGCGCTTCAGGTCGCCGGCGGGCAACTTTCAGTCTATTCTCACACGAGCGGCCGGCTGATTCGGCCCGGCGCAGCCATACGACATCACTTGGAAGCATGTTTTCGGCTCGGGTTCCTCCGCTTCGGTCCAACCGCGTTGCCCGGGCGCTCGCGCGCCTGCGCACTGCCGGCCAGTCACTCGACGACTTGACGATCTCGAACCCGTCCCTGGTCGGGTTGTCCTATCCTGACCGGCTGCTCGACCCCCTGGCCCAGCCTGCGGCGCTTCGCTACGATCCGGCCCCGTTCGGCGCTTGGGCCGCCCGCGAAGCGGTTGCGGCGCACATGGCGGGTCGGGGGGTGAGGGTGGCGGCCGACCGGGTCATCCTGACCGCGAGCACCAGCGAGGCCTACTCGCTGCTATTCAAGCTTCTGTGCGACCCTGCCGATCTGGTCCTGGTTCCGCAACCCAGCTACCCACTGTTCGAGCATCTCACGCGCCTGGACGGTGTCGTGGCCAGTTCCTACGCACTGGAGTATCACGGACGCTGGGAGCTGAACCTCGACAGCCTGCACCGTGCCATCGAGCCGCGGGCGCGAACCATCCTGTTGGTCAACCCCAACAACCCCACCGGATCCTTTGTCCGTCCCGACGAGCTGCATGCTGCGCGAGAGACCGCTGCCCGGCACGAGCTGGCGATCATCAGCGACGAGGTGTTCGACCTCTACCTCTTGGACGAACGGGCACCGGGGCGGTCCGGCGCCCTGGTCGAGGAGACCGACGTGCTGACGTTCACCCTCGGCGGCTTATCCAAGTCGGCCGCCCTGCCACAGCTGAAGCTGGGGTGGATCCTCGTCGGTGGACCGGAGACCCTCGTGCGACGCGCCCTCGACCGGCTCGCGCTCGTCTGCGACAGCTATCTCTCGGTTGGAACCCCGGTGCAGCTGGCCGTCGGGGCACTGCTCGAACGGACGGCGCCGTTGGCTGACCAGCTTCGCCGGCGGGTCAAGGCGAACTACGTAGCCCTACGCAGCTTGGCCCGGCGGTACCCAGCGTGCCAGGTCCTCCATGCCGAGGCGGGGTGGTACGCTGTCGTCCAGGTGCCGGCAATTCGGTCGGAGGAAGCGTTGGTCATCGAGCTCATCGAGAAGGACCGGGTTCTCGTGCATCCGGGCTATTTCTTCGATTTTCCCCGCGAGGCGTTCTTGGTGGTGAGTCTGCTGCCCGATCCCGACGGTTTCGCCGATGCCATGACCAGGGTGCTGACCCGAGCTGTCGGATGAGGGAGACCACGGTCCCCGTCGTCAAGGACCTCGTGCTGATCGGCGGCGGTCACACCCATGTCGCGGTGCTCAAACGATTCGGGATGCGTCCGGTCCCCGGCGTACGACTGACCGTGATTGCACGCGACGTCCACACCCCGTATTCCGGCATGCTGCCTGGTTTGGTGGCGGGGCACTACGAATTCGACGACATCCACATTGACCTCGCGCCCCTGAGCCGCTTCACTGGTGCCCGGCTCTTTCACCAGTCGGTGGTTGGGCTCGACCTGGATCGCCGGATCGTGCGCTGCGACGGCCGTCCACCGGTGCCCTACGACCTGCTGTCGATCAACATCGGGTCGACGCCCTCACTGCGGGAAGTGCCGGGTGCCGCAGGTGTGGTGGTGCCGGTCAAACCGATCAGCACGTTCGTCGAACGGTGGCAGCGCTTGCGCGCCCGCGTGACGGAGGCCACAGGGCTGGTGCGCATCGGGGTGGTCGGGGCGGGCGCGGGTGGTGTCGAGTTGACGCTGTCTGCACAGTTCGCGCTGCATTGTATGTTGGAGGCGCTCGGCCGGCCGGCCGGAGCCGCCGAGTTTCATCTCTTTGGGGCCGGAGAGACCATTCTGGCGACACACAACCGTGGGATGCGGCGACGTCTGGAACGGGTGCTGCGCGAGCGCGGCGTACACATGCACCTGGGGCAGACTGTAGCTTCGGTGTCGCCCGGGCTGATCACCTGCTCCGACGGTACGACGGTGGCGCTCGACGAGATCCTCTGGGTCACGCAGGCCGGCGCTGCGCCCTGGTTGGGGGAGGCCGGTCTCGAGGTCGACGAGCAGGGCTTCGTGCGGGTGGACGACACACTGCAGTCGGTGTCGCACCCGGGCGTGTTCGCCGCCGGGGACGCTGCCGCGGTTGTCAATCATCCGCGCGAGAAGGCAGGGGTCTTCGCGGTGCGGCAGGGGGCGCCGTTGGCCGACAACCTGCGGCGGGTGCTGGTTGGTCGGGCGCCGCGCCCATTTCGTCCCCAGCGCCGATTTCTGACGCTGGTGTCGACGGGTGGTCGTCATGCTGTCGGCTCGCGTGGACCCTGGTCGTTTGAGGGCGATGCGGTGTGGCGTTGGAAGGACTGGATCGATCGGCGGTTCATGGCCCGCTACAGCCAGCTGCCTGTGATGGCTCCGGGCTCGGCGCCTGCGGTGGAACCGGGACTCGCGTCTCCCGAGGTCTTGAAGGAGATCTCGACCGCTGCGATGCGGTGTGGCGGTTGCGGGTCGAAGGTGGGCGCCACGCCACTCGAGCGTGTGCTCGACCAGCTACGACCGGTGCGACGCGACGACGTGCTCATCGGATTGGAGTCGCCGGATGATGCCGCGGTCGTGACGGTGCCACCCGGCAAGGTCCAGGTGCGCACGGTGGATGCGTTCCGGGCGATCGTGAACGACCCGTTCGTGTTTGGACAGATCACCGCAAACCACTGTCTGGGTGACATCTTTGCGATGGGCGCCGAGGCACAATCGGCGCTGGCGGTTGCCACCGTTCCCTTCGGGCTCGACACCAAGGTAGAAGACATGCTGGTGCAGCTGCTCACCGGAGCGGTCGGGGTGCTCAACGACGCCGGTGCGGCACTAGTCGGTGGGCACACCAGTGAAGGCGCCGACCTCGCCCTCGGGCTGTCACTCACCGGGCTGGCCGACCCTGATGCGTTGTTGCGAAAGAGCGGGCTGAGACCCGGGGACCGACTCGTTCTCACGAAGGGGATCGGCACCGGCACGTTGTTCGCCGCCGAGATGCGAATGCGGGCGAAGGGCCGGTGGATCGACGGTGCGATCCAGGCGATGCGACAGTCCAGTCGCGCGGCGGCGGCGGCCTTGCGCCGACATGGAGCCACGGCGTGCACCGACGTCACCGGGTTCGGGCTGCTCGGTCACCTGGTCGAAATGACCAGAGCGTCGGGCGTCGACGCGCGCCTGGCCTTGTCGTCGGTACCGGTGCTCGATGGTGCGCTCGAAACAAGCGGGGCCGGTCTGCTCAGCTCGTTACATCCCCACAACGTCCGCCTGCGACGCGCGGTCGCGGACGTCGAACGGGCGGCCACCGACCCGCGCTACTCGCTGCTGTACGACCCGCAGACCGCTGGTGGCCTGCTGGCGGGTGTCCCGGCCGACCGCGCCGACGCCTGTGTAGCCGACCTGCATGCGCAGGGCTACGAGCAGGCCGACGTCATCGGATCCGTCGAGCTACGGGGAGACGCCGCGCCGATTCACGTCGAATAGACGAAGGAGTCAGAAGTCAGAAGGCAGAAGTCAGAAGACGACATGTCGGTGGCCTGCGGCGCTTCTAGAAGTTGCGAGAGCCTCCGGTTTCCTCCTGAACTTCTGTCTTCTGACTTCTGCATTCTTTGGTGAAAGGAGCCCCATGATCGAAGTCGGCAAGAGCCCCCCAGCGTTCACCCTGAAGGACCAGGACGGCAAGTCGGTGCGCTTGCGCGCGCTCGCGGGCCAGTGGGTGGTGCTCTATTTTTACCCGCGTGACGACACGCCCGGGTGCACGATCGAGGCCTGTGACTTCAGCGCCGGCGTGCGCCAGTTCCGGAAGCTCGACGCGCTGATCCTCGGGTGCAGCGCCGATGACGCCGCCAGCCACACGCGGTTCATCCGGAAACACAAGCTGCGTGTGACGCTGCTCTGCGACCCGAACCACGGGGTGATGGCGAAGTACGGCGCCTACGGGGAGAAGACGCTCTACGGCAAGAAGACGGTAGGCGTGATCCGGTCGACGGTGCTGATCGGCCCGGATGGGAAGGTGGCCCATCACTGGAAGCGGGCTCGCGCCAAGGGGCATGCCGGCCAGGTCCGTCAGCGGCTCGAAGAGTTGCGCGGGTAGGCGGCCATGGTCTTCACGATTCTGCACAGGGTCGCATTCAACGTCCCGCAATGTGGCGAACCGGCGGAAGTCGAGCCCTGTGAGTGTGTTACACTGCGTCGCGCATGATGAACCGCCTGTGGCGCGTCCCGCT
>JASLOY010000375.1 GCA_030745255.1 Vicinamibacterales bacterium | reverse complement strand
ATCCGCGCCCTCGACGATTTCACACTGCTTCACTCCTCGGACCGGACATTTCTATTGCACCTGGGTGGCAAGATCGAAGTGGTGAGCCGGGCGCCCATCCGAACACGGGACGACTTGTCGATGGTCTATACCCCGGGTGTCGCGCGGGTCTGCATGGCGATTCATGCGCGACCGGATGACGCCTACTCGCTGACCATCAAGAAGAACACGGTGGCCGTTGTGACCGACGGGACGGCGGTGCTGGGGCTTGGCGACATCGGGCCCGCCGCTGCCATGCCGGTCATGGAAGGCAAGTGTGCGCTCTTCAAGGAGTTTGCCGGCGTCGACGCGTTCCCGCTGGCGCTCGACACCACCGACACCGACGCGATTGTCGAGACGGTGAGCCATCTGGCCACGCCGTTTGGCGGTATCAACCTCGAAGACATCGCGGCTCCCCGCTGTTTCGAGATCGAGCAACGCCTGCGGGAATTGCTCGACATCCCGGTCTTCCACGACGACCAGCACGGCACCGCCATCGTCACCCTCGCACCGTTGATCAATGCGCTACGCCTGGTCGGCAAGGACCCGGGTGAGCTGAAGGTCGTCTTCAGCGGGGTTGGCGCGTCCGGCGTCGCGGTCAGCAAGATTTTCATCGACTACGGTGTCGGCAACCTCATCGGCTGCGACCGCAGCGGTGCGATCTACAAAGGGCGCGCCGAGAACATGAACTTCATGAAGCAGTGGTATGCCGACCACACAAACCCGAAGGGCGAACGTGGTCCGCTGACGGAGGTCATCGAAGGCGCCGACGTCTTCGTCGGACTCTCGGCGCCGGGCATGCTGACGGTGCCGATGGTGAAGAAGATGAACCGGGACGCGGTGGTGTTCGCCATGGCGAACCCGACACCGGAGATCATGCCGGAAGAGGCGGCGCCACACGTCCGGATCATGGCGACCGGGCGCTCGGACTACCCGAATCAGATCAACAACGTCCTCGCGTTCCCCGGCGTATTTCGCGGAGCCCTCGATGCCCGTGCCACGACCATCAACGACGAGATGAAGCGCGCAGCCGCCTACGCGATCGCCGGGGTCATTCCACCCGACGAGCTGCACGAGGACTACATCATCCCGAGCGTCTTCAACAAAGAGGTTGTCAGCGCGGTTGCGCAGGCCGTGGCCAGGGCGGCGCACGAAACTGACGTGGCCAGACGCGAATTCAAAGGGTAGCAGTCCAAGGTGAGCGACGCTCCACGCACGCTCGTGCTCGTCCCAACCGAGGTCGAGCGACATCTGCTGGCCCGGAATCGAGGATTTGGTATCGAGGCGCCGTGCGAGCTGTGCGGGTTCGGGCCGGTCGCCGCCGCGGCACGCACGAGCAGCCTGATGGCAGAGCACGAGCCCGAGCGCGTCGTCCTCGTCGGTATCGCCGGAACGTTCGAACCATCCGCGCTTGCCGTCGGTACCGCGGCCGTGTTCGCTCGGGTCGCGATGCATGGCATCGGCATCGGCACGGGCGCTGCCTTCGCGCCTGCCGGGCGTCTCGGGTTTCAGCAATGGCCGGGCGAGGGTAAGAACGACGCGGCGATCGGCGACGACATGGCGCTGGCCGCCCCCGTAACGCCAGTCGCCGGCACGCTGCTCACCGCCTGTTCAGCATCCGCCTCGAGCGACGACGCACGAGAGCGGACCAAGCTTTGGCCCGGCGCGGTGGCCGAAGACATGGAAGGCTTCGGCGTTGCCCTGGCGTGCCGGCTGGCCGACGTGCCGGTGGCGATCGTGCGGGGCATCTCGAACGAGGTGGGCGACCGGTGTGTCGACGGGTGGAAGATCCCGACGGCCTTGAAGGCGGCATGGCCGATCGTCAGCGACCTGGTCGGTCGCGCCACCTGGAATGCGACGACGTGACGTCGATCCATCTGGGCATCTCGACCTGTCCGAATGACACGTTCGCGTTTCACGGCATCCTGGAGCGTCGCGTCGACCTGCGGGGCCTGGACTTCCGCGTCGAGCTACACGACGTCGAAGAGCTGAATCGACGGCTGTTTGCCGGCCATTTCGACGTGGCAAAGGCTAGCTTCCACGCGGCGCTAACGCTCGCCGCCGATCTGGGGGTTATCCCGGTGGGGTCGGCGCTCGGGTTCGGCGTAGGCCCGCTGCTGCTGGCGGCGCGCCCAAATACGCACCCGCGCGACCCGGTCTGCGCCGCCGGCCACTCACGCCCTGCGCGAGTGCTCTGTCCCGGTGAGCACACCACCGCCACCCTGCTCTACCGACTGTTCCACCCCGGCGAGGGCGCGCTCGAACAGGTGGTCTTTTCCGAGATCATTCCGGCGCTCGAGACTGGTGCCGCCGACTTCGGGGTGTGCATCCATGAAGGCCGATTTACCTGGGAGGAGCACGGGCTCGCGCTGGTCGAGGATCTGGGAGCGGTCTGGGAGCGGGAGACCGCTGCCCCGCTCCCACTCGGGGGTATCCTGGTTCGACACCGCCTTGGTGCAGCACGCGTCACGACGGTGACCGACGTGATCCGCGACTCACTCGCTTACGGTCTCGCCCATCGGGACGACACCGTCCAGACCATGCGTAGATACGCGCAGGAGCTGACCGACGAGGTCCTCTTCAAACACGTCGATCTGTATGTGAACCAGTGGACCACCGACCTGGGAGATGCTGGGCGAGCTGCCCTCCGGAAGCTGAGTCACCAGGCAGCGCAAGTCGGCATGCTGCCGGCCGGCGCGCCGGAATTGACGATCTTCTAGTGTGACGGCCAACGCCGAGACCGTCCCCACGAGGGTCTCCACACGCGCGCCGGTGTAGAATCGCCCGACACTGACAACTAGGGGGAGAGAGACATGCTGGACATCCGACGAAGGCTGTCGACCGGGTCGATGGCGGCCATCTGCGCGCTTGGCCTGGCCTGTGGCTCTGCGCCTGAGGAGGCAGAGACACCGCTGGCCGAGTCCGCCCCGGCGGCGGCACCCGAACCGATGACGGCCGCCGCGCCGCTGCCGCCAACCGAGGACACGGCGCTCGATCGGCTCAACACGTCACCGCGGCACGGCGAGTGGGTCGATGTCACGCTGCCCGGCAGCGACATGCCGATCAGCACGTGGGTGGTCTATCCCGAGGTCTCTGACCCCGCGCCGATCGTGCTGGTCATCCACGAAATCTACGGGCTGACCGACTGGGTTCGCGGCGTCGCCGACCAATTCGCGGCCGAGGGCTTCATCGCAGTCGCCCCCGACCTGCTGTCGGGCATGGGACCCGACGGTGGCGGCACTGACTCACTCGGGGAGCGCGACAATGTCGTCGCCACCATCCGCACCCTCGAGCCGGACGAGCGTGGACGGCGGCTCGATGCGGTCAGGGCCTATGCGCTGGACATCCCCGCCGGGAACGGGCGCATCGGGTCGGTCGGCTTCTGTTGGGGCGGCACCGCCAGCTTTGCCTATGCCGTCAGCCAGCCGGCGCTCGATGCGGCGGTTGTCTATTACGGCACCTCACCGGCCGAGGCGAGCGAATACGCGCAGATCAACGCGCCGGTGCTCGGACTCTACGGTGGGAACGACGAGCGCGTGAACGCCACCATCCCGACGGCCGAGGACGCGATGGCGGAAGGAAACAAGCCGTTCGAGCCGAATATTTACGAGGGCGCTGGACACGGCTTCCTCCGTGCCCAGCTCGGGCAGGACGGCGCGAACATGGCCGCCACCGAGCAGGCCTGGCCGCGCACGCTGGCATTTTTCCGTGAGCACTTGGGGGAGTAGGCAGGCTTACGAACATCACAGCCTGCCGGCCGAAGGCTTCGGACGTTGGAAGAGGGTGAACCCGTCAAGAGCGCCCGAAGCCTGTAGCCCGGAGCCTGTAGCCCGGAGCCTGTAGCCAAGACCGTAGGCCACGGTGATCCCCCGAGCGGCCCTATGGGCCGGCGCGCAACGCCCCGACCGCGAGCGCCACCCAGCCAACGACGAAACAGACTCCGCCGATCGGCGTGATGGCGCCAAGCCACCGGGCGCCGGTCACCGCCATCAGGTACAGGCTGCCCGAGAAGAGGGCGATCCCGGCCACGAACAACCAGCCGGCCGAGCCGGTCCAGGCGTTCGGCCAGCGAGACGTCGCCCACGCAACCGCCAGCACCCCGAGCGCGTGGGTCAGGTGATAGCGAACGCCGGTCTCGTATACCACCAGCATGTCGGCCGCCACCCGGTCACGAAGCCCGTGGGCGCCGAACGCGCCCAGCAAAACCCCCAGCCCACACAAGACCGCACCTGTCGCAAACCATCCTGCCACCATATAGCCGGTATCATAACTGGCTTGTACAGAATCATGCTCGATGGCGTGGCCACACGGCGTCGGTATCGGAAGGGACACACTGGAATGCGGACCGCGCCGGAGGAAGCTCGTCAAAGACGAGAAG
>JASLOY010000374.1 GCA_030745255.1 Vicinamibacterales bacterium | reverse complement strand
GGCGTGTCATAACACCGTGCCCCCTCGAAGACACCGCTGCCATAGTGGATGACGTGCGACCCGATATGGATCTTTGCATCGGCCCAGTTAACGAGGACGCCGTTCATCCAGATTTTGCCGCTACCGAAACTCATTGCCAATACTGCCGATCCGCCACGCTATCAGACACTTAGCGGGCCTCCACTTGACAGTGTAGTGTTCCACTCCGTTGCGGCGCAACAGAATTTCCGGACCCGCCTCTGTAACGGAGCTACTGGGATTCGCCGCAGAACGGGCAGCGATCGGCCCTGGCATGGAGCGGCTTGCGGCAGTGCCAGCAAAAGCCGGCCGGAGGCGTGACTCGTGAACGGATTCGGGCGCGGATGCCGCGCATGCCCCCGCCCGACGGGCTGCTTCCCCGAGGAGTGTCCGGCGTGCCGGCGACCTGGGCAGCGGCCGGTGTGATCCGACGCCCGGCCTTGATCTCCTCGAGGTCAGCCAACAGCTCGCCGGCACGCTGATAGCGGTCGGTCACTTCGGGCGCGAGCGTCTTCATCACGACGTCATTGAGCGCTCCGGGAATCGCGGTGTTCAGTTGGCGCGGCGGTCGCACCAACTCACCGCGACGAAGCTTCTCCAGATCGTCGGGCGCCGGCGTGTCGTAGGGCAGCACCCCGGTCAGCATTTGGTACATGGTGATGCCGAGCGAGTAGAGATCGGACGCAAACACTGCTTCACCGCGGAACTGTTCCGGCGCCATGTAGGGCGGGCTCCCGATAATCGTCGTGCCGTGGGCCGCGATCTCGAGAAAGCGCGACGTGCCGAAGTCGGCCACTTTCAGCGTGCCCGACTCGGCTACCAGTACGTTGGCCGGTCGGAGGTCCCGGTGGATGACACCCTGCGCATGCGCATGCTCCACCGCGCCTGAGATCTGCATGGCATAGTCGAGCGCGCGATCGATCTCGAGCCGTCCGCCGGTCGCGATGACCGTCTCGAGAGTGTCGCCCGGGACGTACTCCATCACGATGAAGAAGATATTGTCCTGCTTCTCCGCCGTGGTGATCGAGACGATGTTGGGGTGGTCGAGCGCGGCCAGCAACCGGGGTTCACGCAAGAGTTCGCTGAAATTCAGGTTCTGCCGATGCGGAACCTTCAGCGCGACCTTCTTGTTGATCCAGGTGTCTTCGGCAAGATAGACCGTTCCGAAGCCGCCGCTCCCGAGCGCGGAGACCACCTTGTACTTCCCGAGCACGTGATCGGCGAACAGCATGAAGGCCGGAAGTATAGCTTACTCAGAAGGCAGCTCTTCGAAGGCAGGAGGCAGGAGGCAGGAGGCAGGAGGCAGGAGGCAGGAGGCAGGAGGCAGGAGGCAGGAGGCAGGAGGGAGCCGGTCGGCTGACGCCTGACTCCTTCGCAGGTAGGATCTACCGATGCCACCGCGGTTCTACGTGCCGGGCCTGGCCGAGTCGGATACTCCAGTCGCGTTGTCGGACGACGAGGCTCGACACCTGACGCGGGTGCTGCGTCTGGGAGCCGGCGACACCGTCTCTGTCTTCGACGGGCGGGGTGTCGAGTTCCTGGCGCGTGTCGAGCAGGTGACGACGGGGCGCGTGGTCGTGCGGCCGTATCAGTCGGTTGCGCCCGCTCCCGAGCCGGCGGTGGCGTTGACGGTGGCACAGGCGCTGCTGAAAGGACGCACGTTCGATGACGTTGTGCGCGATGTCACCATGGTTGGCGCCGTCGCGGTTCAGCCGCTGCTGACCGAGCGGACCGAGGCCCGGGTGCGCAACATCGGTCGGTGGACCCGGATTGCCATCGCCTCGGCGAAGCAGTGTCGTCGGGCCGTCGTGCCCGAGGTCAGGGCGCCCCAGCCCTTCCGAGCCCTGCTCGACGACGACCGGTCTCAGCTGCGTCTGCTGCTCGTCGAGCCAGGTACGGCCGGGGCGCCTGGCGCGTTGCGGGCGCTCGAGCAGGCCTCCCCGCCGGCGACGGCGGTCCTTGCGGTCGGTCCCGAGGGCGGCTGGAGCGCGGAGGAGGTGGCTACCGCCACGGCGGCCGGGTTCGTGCCGGTCACGCTCGGTCGGCGGACGCTACGCGCCGATGCGGTCGTCGTCTGCGCGGTGTCGGTGCTGCAGTACATCTGGGGAGACATGTGAACACCAAGGAGGCGGAAGTCAGGAGGCAGAAGTCAGACGATCACCGGTGGGCTTCGCCGTCTTCAACCGGACCGCGGCACTCTTGTCCGATCGTGGCGGCTGCTGTGAGTCTGGCGACGGCCAGACCGGTTTCATTCTGCCTTCTGACTTCTGCCTCCTGACTTCTCGGGCTCTCGCCTCCACACCATCCCCACCCACTCGTCTTCGACTCCACGCCAGACCGGCTCGGCATAGGTGCTGTATGCCAGGGAAACCGCAGCTTCTTCTTCGGCCAGAATTCCGCCGAGCACTATGTGTCCTCCCGGCGCGACCAGGGTGGCGACAGCCTGCGCCACGCGTGTCAGCAGAGCGCCGGTGAGGTTGGCGACGACCACTGCGACAGCGTCCTGTTGAAGCCGCGAAATGTCGCCGTCGCGCAGCTCGACCCGCGAGGCCACCTGGTTCGCGTCGACGCTGTCTTGCGCCGAGTCGAGCGCGTTGGGGTCCCGGTCGATGCCCGTCGCCGTCCTCGCCCCGAGCTTGACGGCGGCGATGGCGAGCACGCCCGAGCCGGTGCCGAGGTCGAGAACGTCGCGTTCGCGCAGGTCGAGTTGTTGCAGGCCACGCAAGGCAAGCCGTGTCGTTGGATGGTGGCCGCTCCCGAAACCGAGCGCCGGGAGAATCTGCACGACGACATCCGGGCTGTCGTCGGCCGGGGACGGCATGTCCCAGGGGGGCGCGACGACGACTCGTCCGACCCGTATCGCCCGCAGGTCGGCCTGGGACCGTGCCGCCCAGTCGTCATCGCTCACGGCGATCGGCGTGGCGCGCACGCGCTGGTCGCATTGGGCGGCGAAGGCGGCCTGCGCGGCATCCCGGTCCGAGTCGGTGGTGAAGTGCACCCGCACACGCCCGGGCCCGCGCTCTTCGATTGCGAACGGCGCGAAGTCGTCGACGACGGCCGCCACGAGGTCGCAGAGCGGCAGCCGGTTCTTCTTGTCGTCCGGCGCCTGTGCGCAGATATCGAGCGCCGGGCGGTTGCTATCCAAAGATGTCTTTAACGCGCTCGAAGAAGGGGCGTTCTTCGTCCGTGTCGTGGGTGTCGGCGGTGAGCGGGTCGAGCACCCGCTTCGGCATCGTCTTGTCGAGTTGCTCGAGGAGGTGCTTCTGCTCCCGACTCAGCTTCCGCGGCATGGCGACTTTGACACCGACGTAGAGGTCGCCATGTCCTCGCCCGCCGACGTTGGGCATGCCCTTGCCCCGCAACCTGAAGCGCGTGTCCGGTTGGGTGCCCTTCGGGATCTGGATAGTGGTCGGGTCCGTCAGGGTTGGGGCTTCGATCTGTCCACCGAGCGCCAAGGTCGGGTAGGTGACCGGCACCTCGCACAGCAGGTCGTCGCCTTCGCGACGGAAGAACGGGTGGGCACGAACATGGACGACGACGTACAGGTCGCCGGGCGGTCCACCTCGACCACCGAGCTCGCCCTCGCCGGTGAGACGCAGACGCTGGGCCGTAGCGATGCCGGCCGGTATCTTCACCGTGAGCTTGCGTTCGCGCGTGACCCGGCCCTTGCCGTGGCACGTCTGACACGGTTTTGCGATGACCTGGCCGGCCCCGCTGCAATGCGGGCAGGTCCGGGCGACGGTGAAGAATCCCTGTTGGAAACGGACCTGACCGCGGCCCTGACAGTGGCTGCAGGTTTCAGGGGAACTACCCGGAGCCGCTCCCGACCCGTTACAGGTGCCACACGGCTCCTCGCGTGGGATCTTGAGCGTGGTCTCGGTGCCGGTGGCGGCTTCCTCGAACTCGATCTCCAGGTCGTAGCGCAGGTCGGCCCCGCGCCGGACACCCCCGCGACGGGTGCTGCCGCCGAATCCAAACAGGTCGCCGAGACCGCCGAGGATATCGCCGAAGTCGGCGAAGATCGTGGGATCGAAGCCAGCGGCACCGCCGGCAGCGCCACCGACGCCAGCATGCCCGAACTGGTCGTAGCGACTCCGCTTCTCGGCGTCCGCCAGAATCGCGTACGCCTCGGCTGCTTCCTTGAACCGCTCTTCCGCCTTCTTGTCGTCCGGGTTGCGGTCCGGGTGATACTTGAGGGCCAGCTTGCGGTAGGCGCTCTTGATGGCTGCCTCGTCGGCCGTTCGCGGCACGCCGAGAATTTCGTAATAGTCGCGCGTCGTCACGCCTTGGCCACCTTGACCATCGATGCCCGGAGCAACCGATCGCGCAGCGTGTAACCTCGACGCAGTTCTTCGATGACCTCACCGTCGCGGTGTGTCGGGCTCGGTTCGTGCGTGACGGCC
>JASLOY010000373.1 GCA_030745255.1 Vicinamibacterales bacterium | reverse complement strand
ACGTGCCGCTCCCCCACGCCGCCTACGCGGTCCCGACCTATTACGTTGTGGCGCCGGCCGAGGCCAGCTCCAATCTCGCGCGCTACGACGGGGTCCGATTCGCATATCGGGCACCGCTCGATGCCGCTCATGCCGATCTAGCCTCGATGTACGACCGGACGCGTGATACCGGCTTTGGCGACGAGGTCAAGCGTCGCATCATGCTCGGCACCTACGCGCTGAGCGCCGGCTATTACGACGCCTACTATCTCAAGGCCCAGCAAGTCAGAACCTTGATCCGTCGCGACTACGACACCGCATTCCAGCAGGTCGACGCGGTCGCCATCCCGACCACGCCCACCACGGCGTTCGGACTTGGTGAAGGGGCCGACGACCCGCTGCAGCTGTATGTGGGTGACGTCTTTACGGCGAGCGCCAATCTGACCGGGCTACCCGCGATCAGTCTGCCCTGTGGGCGAGACGCCTCCGGGCTCCCGGTTGGGCTTCAGCTGGTGGGACGAGCGTTCGACGAGGCGACGCTGCTGCGAATTGGTGCGAGCTACGAGCGCGACTCTCCATGGTGGCGGGACGCGCCGCCGCTGGCAGCCGTCGGGGATTAGTGCCCGTGCCACGCAAGCGCCGGACCAGTCTGGCGCAACGCGACCATACCGCCCGGACTGCCTGGAACGCCTGTGAAGCCCCTGATGCCTATGATGCCTGGTGACCGGAGTGTTCCAGGAGCTCAGGTGATCTGAGTTGGTCAGCGGGTCCGCGGGGCACGTCCGGTGTGAGGTAGCGGGCCCCCGAGCCGAGACGATCGTCGAGGCTGCGAACCACGAGGCTACCCTTGCCAATAGCGCGAAGCTTGGTGAAACCTACAACCACGCAGAACCCGAGGAAGACGGCGAGCAGAAACACGCTGGAAATCCCCACCGCTTGGAGCACACCGAGCACCAGTGACTGAATCTCGGACAGTGTCACGACTTTGTCTCCGCCGAACCCGGCTCCTCAGACAGCTCGTACACGATCAGCCCTTCTTCGACTTCCTCCATCGCCACACGCTCCATCCGGGACGTAACCTCTGGGCGTTCACCGGTCTCCGGGTTGGGTCGTAGCGCCTCGAGTCTCGGCAACGCACCCCGGCGCAACTGCTTGGCTCGCTGGGCCGCCACGTCGACGAAAAGAAAGCGGCCGGAGATTGGCGCCATCCGCTCCTCGGGAATCCGAGGCATCGGAACCGGCCGCGCAGCTGGTGTCGGTTCGGTGTCGCCGTCCTGGACGGCATCATGTGCGTCGCTCATAACCTTCAAGCGTACTCTAAAATCGCCGCGCAGTCGAGCAGATCGACATCGGGCGTGCTCCGGTATCCGTCTCGTGTCACGCTCTGTTCGAGGCTCGGTCCGTGATGCCGTCGCCCAAGGCCGCGTCGTTCGGATCGGCCGGCCCAGGGGAGGCCAAATACCACTCACCCGCCAACAGGTAATGGGTGGGACGACCCTGGTAGTAGATCGTCAGACCGCCGTGCACATCCTCCACCGGCACGATCGCTCGCGCATCGACGGCGCCCATCAGCTTCATGTCACGGATGTTCAACGGTAAGTCCATCGTCCCTCTCCTTGTCGGTGCCCCGGCATAGCCTCGGAGCGCGAGACGACCAGCGGTCCCGCGCTCCAGCGACCACGGCTTACGCCGCCTTGACCGCGATACGATGCGGCGCCGCCTCCGCCTTCGCCGGAAGCCGGACTCGCAGCGTGCCGTCCTTGTGCTCAGCCGTGACAGCTCCAGCGTCCACGCTGCGAGGCACCGTGAACGACCGGCGGAACGTTCCATAGGCCCGCTCGGAGCGGAACAGCCGCCCCTTGTCGACCTCGGCTTCCCTCTTGCGCTCACCCGCGATGGTGAGGACGCCGTCTTCAAACATGACGCTGACGTCCTTGCGGTCGACACCGGGCAACTCAGCGCTGACGACCAACGCGTGATCGTCGGTCTCGTAAACATCGACAGCCGGCATCCAGCTCCGCTGCATGACGGCCTCGTCAGTTCCCGGGCTGACGCGACGGAACATCCTGTTGAATGGGGCGTCGAATGCGGTGAACTCCTCGAATGGATTCCAGTGAACCAATGACATCTGTGTACCTCCTCAATGATTTGAAGAAACCTGCTGTGGTTTTCGTCGTCGATCTCCAAAGTCTGGATCCATACTAACCATAACATGAGTTTATGTCAATAAGCTAACTTGAGTATATTACACTCATATTCTTGAGATCATAATGCACAGTCCTTGATGGCCTCATGGTCGGCAGTGAGCTGGTGACCTACGGAGACTCAGCGAGCAAACTCGTAAGGCGTGCAATTGCCGCCGGGCGATCGGCCTCGAGACAGGTCTTTACCACCTGACCGGTGTCCAGCACGCCCCCGTCCGAAAGAACCGCGCACACTAAGGTAAGCGGTACCCGCTCGAAGTAAGGATTCCGGACGGTCACACCGTGAGGAGGCTGATCCCAGACCTCTGCGGCGTGTCCCTGCCGCAACTGCAGGAGAGCGGCGACACCGGGTGGCACGAACTTGTCGCGTGAGGCTACGACATAGACTGGCACACTGAGCTCTGCCGCCAGCGCGGCCAGCTGCGCCGAACCCGCCTTGTTGATCACCCAGTCGCCGGTCACCGCGTCGGCACCGAGCAGCAGCATGTCGCTCGAATGAAGCGCTGCCCCCAGCCCTGCGTCGGTGTACGCGTCTACGACGAGCCCGGCGGCGGCCAATCCGGCCGCCATCCCACGCCCTTCGTAGATGGGTCGGCCCTCTGCGCATGCAACGCGAACGGTACGCTGTGCGCCGACCGCCTGGACCACGCTGGCCACCGTACGGGAGGCAGAGCAGGTGGCGAGCCGCAACGCCCCGCCGCCTTCCATCAGGAGCCTGGCAGCCACCTGTATGACAGCCTGCTCCGCCCGATCCGTTTCACGCTCGAACCGGTCGAGGGTCTTCACCGGGTCATCTGCGCCCAATGCCGCGCAGACCGCGTTCCAAAGCGCCCCCATCGAGGGCTGCGCCTTGCAGACCATGGGCGACAGCCGTTCGAGGGACGCTGGTCCTGTGGCGGAGGCTCGCCGCAACACCGCCAACGCACGTCGCAACAGTGCGCTCGCACCGGACCGATAATCGTGTGCGATTCCCGTCACCTCGCGCGCCAAGCTGTCGTCCATGGCTTCCCCTGTGCGATCATGAGGCTTCTAGCGACGCTGTACCTTGGGACCGCCCAGACGGCGGTCGGCTCCGCATCGCTACGAGGCTTTGCTCACAGCCCCGCTACCCGGAGGCTAGACATCTTTCGGCGGCGACCGACAAGTTGACGCGGCAGTGACAATCTCGCCCATGAAAGATGTCTAGTCTAGTGAGGCTCCGCCTCAGACCACCCAGATGCGGCTCCCGCCTCGCTAGGCTACTATTCTTCAATGGCCCCGCTACGCGGGGGGCTAGACTCTCTGAGCGGCGCGAGCAAAAGAAACGCGAACAAAGGTTGACTCTTCAGTCCCGATTCGCACCACTCAAGGAGTCTAGGGCCCCATCACTCGCATACCTTACCGATCACACATGAAGATCCTGTTCATCGGCGACATCGTCGGCAAACCCGGACGCAGCATGACACGCAAGGGAATCGCGACTCTGGTCGATCGACACGGGATTGACCTGGTGGTGGCCAACGTCGAAAACGCCGCAGGTGGCAACGGCATCACCCGGGAGATCGGTGACGCCATTCGCGATCACGGCGTCGACGTGATGACCACGGGCAACCACGTGTGGGACAAACGGGAAGCGCTCGATTACATCCAGCTCGAGCCGCGCCTGATCAGGCCCGCGAACTACCCGGTCGGCGTCCCTGGGTCGGGCCATGTCGTCGTCAAGACTCGATCGGGCGACCCGGTCGCGGTCATCAACGTGATGGGCCGGGTCTTCATGGCGCCGCTCGACAATCCCTTCAAAGTCGTGCAGGAGGAGATCGCGGCAGTGAGGGACGAGGCACGAATCATTCTCGTCGACTTCCACGCCGAGGCGACCTCGGAAAAGGTCGCGATGGGCTGGCATCTGGACGGCCAGGTCACCGCCGTGGTCGGCACGCACACACACGTACAGTCGGCAGACGCGCGAGTGCTACCGGGCGGCACGGCCTACATCACCGATGTTGGCATGACCGGCCCGCACGACTCGGTCATCGGCGTCGACAAGCGCGTCGCCCTGAACCGGTTCGTCACCAGCATGCCGGGCAAATTCGATACCGCCAGCGGGGACCCGCGCTTGCACGGCGTGATCGTGACCGCCGATGCCACCAGCGGGCGCGCAACGGCCGTCAAGCGTCTCAGCCTGACCGTGGCCGACATCGAGACACCCGCCAACGAGACGGTGCCCGCCCCGTGACCGGTGTTCCGTCCTTGCCGTTCGACGAACCC
>JASLOY010000372.1 GCA_030745255.1 Vicinamibacterales bacterium | reverse complement strand
AGCGGATGAAGAAGTCCTGGGCCGCGCGAAAGAAGAAAGTCGCTAGACGGTAGGCCAAAGTCGCTAGACGGTAGGCCTTAAACGGGGAAGCCGGCACGCCATTGCGGACCAGTCGTCCACGACGTTTCTCCGTTTCAATTCCCCTCCAGTCGAAACTGCACCGCTTCGGCCAGGTGCTCGACGGCAATCCGCTCCGCGTCGGCAAGGTCCGCGATGGTGCGGGCGACCTTCATCAGACGGTGACAGCTGCGCGCGGAGAGATGAAACCGGCGACTCGCGGCGTCGAGCACACGCAGCCCGGCCGGGTCGAGGGCGCAGTGCCGGGTAAGCGCCCGGCCCTGGAGGCGGGCGTTCAAAACGGTGCCGGCCTCTGACCGGTTCCGGGCCGTCTGGCGCGCTCTGGCTGTGGTTACCCGTTGTCGGACACACGCTGACGACTCGCCTGGCGCCGTCTCGGTCATCGTTTTGAACGGCACCGCCGGTACCCAGACACTGAGATCGATCCGGTCGCGGAGCGGCCCGGAGAGCCGACCGCGATAGCGGTCGATCTGTTGTGGCGTGCAGCGACACGCGCGGGCAGGGTCTCCGAGATACCCACAGTTGCAGGGGTTCATCGTCGCGGCGAGCATGAACCGGGCGGGGAAGACGGCGGTGCGTGCGGCCCGCGCGATCCGGATGGTGCCTTCCTCGAGCGGTTGTCGCAACGCGTCGAGTGCGTGCCGAGCGAACTCCGCGGTCTCGTCGAGGAGGAGCACGCCATTCTGCGCGAGCGTTATCTCGCCGGGGCGCGGGAGGGGGCCGCCGCCCACCAGTGCCACATCGGAGGCGGTGTGATGCGGCGCTCGGAAGGGCGGTGCAGTCAACAGACTCGCACCGGGATGCAGGAGCCCGGCGACCGAGTGGATGGCGGTCACCTCGAGAGCTTCATCGAAGGTGAGGGGCGGCAGGATGCTGGGCAGGCGACGGGCCAGCATGCTCTTGCCGGCGCCGGGCGGGCCAATCAACAGCAGGTTGTGGCCACCGGCTGCCGCAATCTCGATCGCGCGCCGCGCGAGCGCCTGGCCACGCACGTCCACCAGGTCAACCGTGGCGCAATCAGGCGTGGCTGGCAGCTTGGGGTGCGTCGGTTGGGGGCGGCGCCCGGTCAGGATGGCGACTGTTTCCTCGAGCGAGACGACAGGGACCACCTTGAGCCCAGAGACAAGGGCGGCCTCGCCCGCGTTTGCACGGGGAAGGATGACGCTCCGTGCGCCGTCGCGACGCGCCTGAGCCGAGATCGGAAGCGCGCCAGCCACCGATCGGACTGCGCCGTCGAGCGAGAGCTCGCCGAGCACAACCGTATCCTCGAACTGACGGGTCGGGAGAAGACCGGTCGCTGCGAGCACCCCGAGGGCGATCGGCAAATCGAAGGCCGACCCCACCTTGCGGATGTTGGCCGGGGCGAGGTTGACCGTTACGTGGCGTCGCGGGAAGTCGAAGCCGGAGTTCCGAATAGCGCTCTGGACGCGTTCGCGGCTCTCGCGGACGCTGGCATCCGGTAGTCCAACCAGGGTGATCGCCGGCAGCCCGGCGTCTGAGACATCGACTTCGACGCAGACTGGGTACGCCTCAATACCGAAAATCGTGGCGGTACGCACGATGGCCAACATGGAGGACCGACATTGCAAACAGCCGGCCGTTGTCGATACCGACGAAACGCTGCGTGCGTCGGTCGAGTGTGGCGGAATTCGACACATCTTGCGTCGGGAGTGATTGCAGAAACAGCCACGCTATACTGTGCCGGCCCTCACCACCGTCGGAGCCAGGAGGAACGTTGCGACTTTCCATCATCGTTCCCGTGTACAACGAGCGGGACACCATCATCGAGGTGCTTACGCGCGTCCTGGCGGTCGATCTCGAGAAGCAGATCGTCGTCGTCGACGACGGATCGACAGATGGCACTGCCGAGCTGCTTGAGGACTGGAGTTGCAAACGGCCGGACTGGGTTTCGGTGCGACGGCATGTCACCAATCAAGGGAAGGGAGCCGCAGTTCGGACCGGATTGCGGGAGGTGACCGGCGACTACGTCATCATCCAGGATGGCGACCTCGAGTACGACCCCTCGGACTACCCGAAGCTGCTGGCGCCGCTCGTCGAAGGTGACGCGCGGGTCGTCTACGGGTCGCGGTTTCTTGGGAACAACCCGCGCATGTTCTTTTCGCAGCGGGTCGGCAACGTCGTCTTGACTACGCTGACCAACCTGCTCTACCGAGCGTCGCTGACCGACATGGAGACCTGCTACAAACTCTTCGCGCGCGAGGTTGTATCCGGTATGACCCTGACCGGAAATCGTTTCAACGTGGAACCGGAGCTGACGGCGAAGGTGCTGCGGCAGGGGCTGGATATCGTCGAGGTGCCAGTCTCCTACGTCGGGCGGCCATACACCGAGGGCAAGAAGATCAACTGGCGCGACTTCGTGTCTGCGGTCTGGACACTGATGCGGCTGCGGGTGTGAGGCTCTCGGCGACCCGAGCTACCCGCCTATCGGGGAAGCTCGGCCTCGATGAAGACCCGGTGCTGCTCACCAAGGTCGCGCGCGGCAGGGGTGATGATGGTCCGGTCGTTAACGACAATTCGCCGGCTGGCGCGCACGGCCTGACGCACATCGTCCTCGCACACGAACTCGACCGGGTATTCGACCGGCGCCGGAGCCTGCGGCGGCGGAGCCACGCTGGCCGCCTGTGGGGGCTGGATGGAAGCGGTGTCATTCGGTTGTGGCTGTGGTCTCGTGTCGTGCTCGGCCGGCGGTGTCGAGGCGATGCCGCGGGTGGCGAGAAACGTCTCGATTCGACGAGCCAGAAGTCCTTGATCGAGCCCGCCAGGGGCCGACTTCACCGGTGCCACGGGCAACGATGGCGACGCCGGTGCGGTCGGCGCCAGATCAGCGGCCGGGCTGACGGGACGCACCTCATAGGCCAGACGCTTGATGTTCAGCAGGTGTCGCGGTGTGATGTTGTCCGAGGTGATGTTGCCGCCGTAGCCCCCGCATCCCAGCGTCAAAGAAGGAGCTAGACCGGTCGTCATGCCGATCGAGCCGAGCGTTGTCGGTGTGTTCACCACGATGCGGAACGCCGGTTTGCGGAGCCCGAACTCCAGAATGACCTGTTCGTCCCGGGAATGAATCGACATGGTGTGCCCCATGCCGCCGTAGCGCAAAATCTCCATGCAGCGCTCACAGGCGGCCCGCCAGTCGGGGACCACGTAGAAAGACAACACTGGACACAGCTTCTCGATCGAGAGCGGATGCTCCCGGCCGACGCCGTCGAGGGGGGCAATGAGCACACGCGTGTCGGCCGGCGCATCGATTCCAACACCCGCGGCGATCTCGAGCGCGTTCTTGCCGACGAGCGTCGGGTTGGGCAGGCGCTCTGGCGTGACGAGCTGGGTCGCGAGCCGACCCGCCTCGTCGTCGCTCAGGAAGTAGCCGCCCTGGCGCTCGAATTCGCGTCGCACCTCGCCGGCGACGACATCGTCGGTCACCACGGAGTTTTCCGACGAGCAGAGCACGCCGTTGTCGAACGTTTTGCCGGTAATGATGTCGGCGACCGCTTTCGGGACGTCTGCGGTCCGCTCGATATAGGCGGGCGCGTTGCCCGGGCCCACGCCGTAGGCCGGCTTGCCGGCACTGTAGGCGGCTCGCACGAGGCCCAGGCCCCCGGTAGCGAGCACCAGCGCCACCTCGCGGCAGCGCATCAGCTCCTGCGTGCCCTCGAGTGTCACGGTAGTCATACAGTTGACCGCGTCTTGCGGGGCACCGGCCCCGACAGCCGCCTCGGTCATCACCTCCGTCACTCGCCGGATTGACCGGACGGCAGACGGATGAGGACTCAGGACGACGGCGCAGCGGGCCTTCAAACAGATCAGGATCTTGTAAATGGCTGTCGAGGTGGGATTTGTAGACGGGGCGATAGCAGCGACCACACCGAACGGCTCGGCAATTTCGACCACGCGCTCGGTGTCGAGGCGAGCAATCACGCCGACGGTCCGCATCGGCCGGATGAAGCGATGAATTGTCTCTGCCGCAAACAGGTTCTTCCGAACCTTGTCCGCCTCATTCCCGTAGCCGGTCTCCTCAACCGCCATACGTGCGAACGGCTCTGCCTGATCGGCGGCGGCTGCCGCCGCGGCGTCGACAATCCGGTCGATTTGTTCTTGGGTCAGCTCAGCGAGCCGAGTCTGGGCAATTTTCGCGCGGCGCGCGAGCGTGCGGGCGTCTCGAATCGAGTCGAGATCCCGATCCGTCGATGCCGCTGGTTCAGCCATGGCCATTTATGTCAGCCCGGGTCCTTGGCGAAGCTGCGCCTCAAACCGTCCAGATGAATGGTCGGCACAACGCCGCAAGGCTGCGTTCTTTACAGCCCAGTTACGCGGGCACTAGCAGCCCGTGGCAGAAGCACCGATTCGCAAATCGATGGG
>JASLOY010000371.1 GCA_030745255.1 Vicinamibacterales bacterium | reverse complement strand
CTGGCCAGGCGGGCCTATCGGCGTCCGGTCACTGCAACCGACATCGACCCGCTGATGACCCTGTTTGCGATGGGGCGGGCCGATGGCACGAGCTTCGACGATGGCATCGAAATGGCGCTGAGCGGCGTGCTGGTCTCGCCGAGTTTCCTGTTCCGCACGGCGAGCGGCCCGGAAGGCGGTGCACCCGGTTCGATCCATCGGCTCTCCGACCTCGATCTGGCGTCGCGGCTCTCCTTCTTCCTCTGGAGCAGCATTCCCGACGACGAGCTGCTTGTACTGGCCGAGCAGGGGCGGCTCACCGAGCCGGGGGTCCTCGATCAGCAGGCGCGGCGTCTGCTCGCGGATCCGCGCGCCACCGAGGCGCTCGTCGACGACTTTGCCGCCCAGTGGTTGAACCTGCGTCGGGTCGCCGAAGTCGTGGTGGATCCGAACAGGTATCCCAATTACGACGAGACCCTGCTCGCGACATTCAAACAGGAAACCGAGCTGTTTGTTGCCAGCACGCTGCGCGACGACCGCGGTGTTGCCGAGCTCCTCAGTGCCGACTACACGTTCGTGAACGAGCGGCTGGCGCGTCACTACGGCATTCCCGGGGTGTATGGCACCCGGTTCAGGCGCGTGAGTCTACCCAACCCCGACCATCGAGGAGGGCTGCTGGCCGAGGGGGCCCTGCTGGCCACCACGTCGTATCCCGACCGCACCTCGCCGGTGCTGCGCGGGAAGTGGCTGCTCGACAACATCTTCGGTCTGCCGGTGCCACCGCCGCCAGTTGGTGTCGACACCAACATCGATCCGGAACCGGGCGCCCAGACGAAAACGATTCGTGAGCGGCTCGCGCAGCACCGGCGGAGCCCCACGTGCGCCAGCTGTCACTCCGTGATCGACCCGCTGGGGTTCGCGCTTGAAAACTTCGACGTCATCGGCGGCTGGCGCACCATCGACGAATCGGGGCAACCGGTCGACGCGACCGGGACCACCACGACCGGCGCGCAGGTCGAGGGCTTGGCGGGGCTGCGGGCGCTGTTGCTCGACAAGCCGGAGCAGTTCCCACGGACCGTCACCGAGAAGCTGCTGGCGTATGCGCTCGGTCGCCGCCTCGAGTATTACGACCGACCGACGGTGCGCAGGGTCGTCCGCGATGCGGCGGCCGACGACTATCGCTGGTCGTCGCTGATCATGGGCATCGTGAAGAGTCCGACGTTTCTGATGCGGGCGGTCGATCGAGAGTCGCCGGTAACGGCAGGTTTGTAGACCTGTCGAAAAGAGAGGGATAAATGACCTTCCTGACGTCAAAGACGTTGCCGCGGCGGACGGTGCTCCGAGGGCTGGGCGCGACGGTGGCGCTGCCGTTGCTCGACGCCATGCACCCGGCGTTCTCGTTGCGTGGGTCGGCCGCCGCAGCGCCGGCGCACCGCTTTCAGGCCTTCTACGTTCCAAACGGCATGGCGATGGAGTACTGGACGCCGACGGGGGAGGGGACCGGTTTCGGGTTGTCTCCGATCTTGGAGCCGCTGGCGCCGTTTCGCGACCAGATGATTGTGCTCTCGGGCCTGAATGCGAGCTGGAATTACATTCACGCAGGCGCTTCCGGGTCGTTCCTGACCGGTACGACCCGCGGCGGGCGCAACGAGGTCGAAATTCTCGCCGACGTGTCGATGGACCAGCTGCTCGCGCGGCACTTTGCCGACGAGACACAGGTGGCGTCGCTCGAGCTGTCGCTCGACCCGCCAAACAACGCAGGCGCTTGCACCGGCAATTTGAGCTGTGTCTACACGCACACCCTCTCGTGGCGCAGTCCGACGCAGCCCCTGCCGGTGGAGTGGAACCCGCGCGCAGTGTTCGAGACGCTGTTCGGCGACAGCGGCAGTACCGACCCAGAGGCCAGACAGGCACGGCTGCATCAGCACAAGAGCCTGCTCGACTCGGTGCACGACAAGCTGGTAGCGCTCGGCCGCGAACTGGGTCCACGCGACCGGGCCAAGATCGAGGAGTACACCGAGGCGGTCCGTGACGTCGAGCGGCGTATCCAGAAGGCGGAGGAGCAACGGGATCTGGAGTTGCCGACGATCGACCAGCCAGAGGGCGCGCCGCCAGTCTTCGAAGACCACCTCGAGCTGATGCTCGACCTGCAGTTGCTGGCGATGCAATCCGATCTGACCCGCGTCATCACGTTCATGATCGGCAAAGAACAGAGCGCCCGGCCGTATCCACAGATCGATGTGCCGGAGGCGCACCACCCGCTGTCGCACCACAACGACGTGCCGGAGCTGGTCGCGCAGATGTCGAAGATCAATCGCTATCACACGGAGCTGTTCTCCCGGTATCTGGCCAAGCTCCGGGCGACACCGGACGGTGACGGCTCACTGCTCGACCACATAACGATCCTGTATGGCTCGGGCATCTCCAACAGCACGCGACACTCTGGAGTGAGTTTGCCTCTGATGCTGGTTGGCGGCGGCGCTGGTCGGTTGCCCAGTGGGCGGCATCTGGCGTACGCCGACGAGCCGTCGATGGCGAACCTGCTCGTCACGCTGATGGACAAGATGGAGGTGCCGGTGGAGCGGATCGGAGGGAGCACCGGCGCGCTCCCCATCGACACACTGACGGGGTTGCTGGGGTGACGGTTCCAAGAAGTCAGAAGGCAGAAGACAGAAGGCAGAGGAGGCCGGAGGACTTCGCCGACTTCCGGTTAGCTGTTGCCGTGCTGGCTCTCGGTCTCGGCTACGCGGGCATCGTCGAGGCGCAGCCGGCGCGCCTCGTGAATGCGGCCAAGCAGGGTGAGATGGCAGCGGTGCGGGCGTTGCTTGACCAGGGCGCGAGGGTGGATGCGACCGAGGGAGACGGCACCACCGCCTTGCACTGGGCGAGCTACCATGACGATGTCGACGTGGTTGGACTCCTGCTCGACGCTGGCGCCGATGTGAACGCGGCGAACGATCTCGGGGCCACGGCGTTGTGGGCCGCCAGCCAGAATGGCGGCGTGGCGGTCGTCACTTCCCTGCTCGCCGCGGGAGCGGACCCGAGTGTGGCACTCCGGGCCGGCGAGACACCATTGATGGTGGCCGCCCGAGCGGGCGCATCAGCCGTCGTCGAGCTGCTGCTGACGCACGGGGCCGCGCCCGATGCACGCGGCGCGCGTGGTCAGACGGCGCTCATGTGGGCGGTCGCGCAGCAACACCCCACCGTTGTCGAGGTGCTGCTGGCGCATGACGCCGACGTCCAT
The DNA here is from genome assembly GCA_030745255.1 of Vicinamibacterales bacterium. Taxonomy (GTDB): domain Bacteria; phylum Acidobacteriota; class Vicinamibacteria; order Vicinamibacterales; family UBA8438; genus NP936. The sequence continues at coordinate 1,240 of JASLOY010000371.1, read as the reverse complement.
GCACGCTCCGACGTCTGGACCCAGATGATGGCGGTGCCGCCGCACGGGCAGCCAGAGTACAACCGCGAGATCCCGCATGGTGGCAACACGGCGTTGCTGTTTGCGGCGCGTGCGGGGGATGTTGTGTCTGCCCGCCATCTGATCGCGGCCGGCGCCGATGTCGACGATGCCGACGCCTGGGGTGTCAGCGCCACCGTGCTGGCGGCCCATTCCGGGTTCGACGACCTGGTCGACCTGCTGCTCGAAGCCGGTGCCGACCCGAACGCGGCGGCGGCCGGTTTCGGCCCGCTTCACGTGGCGGTCATGCGCCGCGACGAGCGCATCGTGGCCGCTCTGCTCGACCATGGCGCCGACCCGAATGCGGTGCTGCGGACTTGGACGCCGACCCGCCGCTCATCGCGCGATCTCCACTTTCCGCCACCTCTGGTGGGGGCGACGCCGTTCTGGTTGGCCGCCCGATTCACCGCTCCGGCGATCATGCGGCTGCTGGCGCAGGGTGGCGCCGACCCGTTGTTCGTGCATCGCGCCGACTACAAGGAGCCGGCCTACGCCCTGCCCCGTCTCGAGGCGACGACCGCGCTGATGGCGGCGACCGGGATGGGTGGTGGCCGGCTGCGAGCATGGGTGCCGGCGACTCGCGCGGAGACCGAGACGCTGACGCTCGAGGCGGCGCGGCTCGCGGTGCAGCTCGGTGTCGATGTGAACGCTACCGGCACCGATGGTCGCACGGCACTCGACGGGGCGCGGGCCACACGCCTCGATTCAGTTGTCGCATTCCTTGAGTCTCAGGGCGCCGTCTCCGGGGCACCGTGACCACTGAGAAATAGTTCCACACGTCGGCAGAATCTCCAGCCGGCGCGCCCTCCGACCAGCCAAACACACCGGATCTCCGGCACGGCTGCTCCCCGTTTCGCACCGTCAAACGGCCCGGGTCTTGCACCGTATGTAGGTCGGGGAGTCCTGGAGGTGCGCCATGTTGACCATGCCGAGCGTAACGACCAAGAGCGGCGAGGCGGCGCACGCTATCGTGCGCCAGGGCGAGAAGGTGGCTGGCCACATCCTGGCGGTCATCGGTGGTGTCGCCCTCATGCTCATCGGGTTGGGCATGGGTGTCACCATGGTGTTGCTGCCATTTGGCATCGTGGTCGGTCTGGTCGGCGTGCTGTTGTTCGTGTGGGGGATCGTCGGACACCTCGAGAAGAGAGGGAACGGTACGTCGACCTCGTGATGCACGTCGGTG
>JASLOY010000370.1 GCA_030745255.1 Vicinamibacterales bacterium | reverse complement strand
TATCGACGCTCGGACGCGGTGTTACGAACACCTACCCATCGATTTGCGAATCGGTGCTTCTGCCACGGGCTGCTAGGAAGCAAAGGTGCCCAGTGCGGCGGCGAGATACCCAACGACCGAAGTCTTGTCGCCTGACACGTCTCCCGAGTCGGCGTAGCGAAGCACGCGGGCCTCCCCGGCCCCGAGAGCGGCAGCCGCCTTCATGACCGCAACGGCGGCCCCGCCGCCGCAGGCGACGCACCGACCGCGTTCGTGCACTGGATAGGACTCGAACTCGGCGAGCAACCGGTCGGCGTCGAATCTGGTGACAGAGTCGATGACGGCGCCGTCGAGCCGAGCGGCACGGTCCGCGTCGAAGTAATGCGAGAGATCGGTGCTGGCCACGATGAGGGGATTCAGTCCGTCGAGCGTCCCGGCCAGCGCCTCAGCCAGCGCCAGAACCGTGTCGCGCTCCTGGTAGCCGATGAGCAAGGGCACGATCGGGGTCTCGGGCAGGACATGGCGGAGAAACGGCAGCTGCATCTCGAGCGAGTGCTCGCGGACGTGCGCCGTCGGGTGGGTCGTGATACACGACGCTGTCATCAGCTGGTCGGCCACCTCTGACGCCACGCGCACCGGACCGAGTGGGGTCTCGAACGCGCCGCGTGGGTAAATCGCCACGCCGTCGAAGCCGACGTGGTGCGACGGCCCGACCAGCACCGCGGCGTCATAGGCTCGACCAGCCACCGCCTGATAGGCGTGGGCGGCGACCGGACCCGAGTAGACAAGGCCCGCATGCGGAACCACGATGGCGACGATGTCGCCAGACGGCGTCACCTCGACGGTCTCGAGGTGAGCGGTCACCGCCGCGCGCAGCCTCACGGCATTGTCCGGATACCAGCTCCCGGCCACCGCCGGTGGCCTGACCAACTCGCCGTTCTCGGGGATCATTGCTATCGGTTCTGGGCTTCCGGCTGGTCGTACCGTGGCTATCGTGCAGGCATGCGAGGTTACGGGTCACCATTCTCGAAGTCCCGATCTTCCGATCCGAGATCTCCATCAGCTGGTCCGTCTACACGCAGTCGGAGCACGATGCTGACGCCGATATACACAACGAGTGTTAGGATGGCCGGACTCCCCATGACCAACCAGAACGGGTCGACCGTCAGCCCGGCGGCAAGCGATAACACCCCGAGGATCAGCATGATCCCGACCATCCACGGCGGATGCAGAAACAGTGGTCGTTCGTCGCTCATGACAACATGTCGATTGTTGCACACCGCGTGGCGAGACGAGCCGATCGGGCCGGGATTCCGTTGACCCGGAAGACCGGCTGTGGTTGGATGATGCTCGGGGAAACTCCATGCAGATTCGGACTCGGTTGCTCCTGCTGGTCGCGCTTGTCGGCGTTCCATCCTTGTCAGCGGTGCGCGCCAACGACTACGAGGACGAGATCGAGGCGTGGCGGATCGAGCGGGAGGCGACGCTGAAGGCCGACGATGGCTGGCTGACCGTCTCCGCCCTGTTCTTCCTTCGGGAGGGCCCGAATAGCTTCGGATCGAGCCAGCGCAACGACTTCGTACTGCCGGACCACGTCCCGGCGGAGGCGGGCGTCTTCACGTTGCGCGACGGTCAGGTCATGGTCCACGCACCGGCCGATGGCGCCGTCATCGTGAATGGCGAGCCCGTGACGGCCGCCCAGCTCTACCCATCTGACAACGAGGCCACACTCACCATCGGTTCGGTGTCGTTTTGGGTGCACGTCAGTGGCGACCGTCTGGCGATCCGCGTCCGTGACACCGAATCAGAAATTCGCAAGCGCTTCACCACATTGGACTGGTATCCAGTGGACCAGCGCTACCAAGTCCGCGGCAAGTTCACCCCGCACGCCGAGCCGATCACCGTCAAGACGATGAACATCCTGGGTGACATCGAGACCTACACGAGCACCGGGTATGTCACGTTGACGGTAGCGGGCACCCAGGTGCGGATGCTACCGGTCAACTCCGACCGGCGACTCTGGTTCATCATGCGAGATCTCACCAGCAGTGACGAGACCTACTCGGCGGCGCGGTTTCTCTATGCTGACGCGCCGGATGCCGATGGGTGGACGACCGTGGATTTCAATAAGGCGTACAATCCTCCCTGCGCCTTCAACCCCCACACGACCTGTCCGCTACCCCCACCCGACAACCGTCTGGATGTGCGGATCGAGGCAGGCGAGAAGAACTACAGCGGACCAGGCGCACACTGACGCCCGCATTCTGTTGTCTGAAGCCGTCGGGTGCGCCGCTGCTGTCACCGCGCGCGAGCGTAGAGGTCCAGCAGGCTGCCGGCACGGCATGTCTCGAGCAGACCGCGATACACGCCGGTCAAGGCGGGGGACCGGTCAGGGCGATCCATGACCGGTGTTTCCACCAGAATCACTTCGAACCCGGCCGCCTCGACCAGGCGCTGGAGGGTGGCCGGCGTGAAGAACCAGAGGTGGTGTAACGCAGCGTAGTGGCGCCAGCGTTTGCTCTTCAGACCAAGCCGGCTCTGCCAACTCTTGAGCCGCAGACTGAGACCGGCCACGTTCGGCACGCCAACCAGGAGAATTCCGCTCGGGCTCACGACCTCTCGGGCTCGCCGCAGCTCGACGAGCGGGTCACGGGTGTGCTCGAGCACATGATTGAATCGGACGACGTCGTATCGTGTGGTGCCGAAATCGATCGTGGGCAGTTCGCCGGCCCACAGTCTCGCGCCGCTCGCGCGGGCCCAGTCGGTGACCACCACATCGGTGCCCTCCACCTCCCAACCGCGCTCGCTGACGAACCGCAGGAACGCGCCTGCCCCGCAGCCGACATCGAGGAGGTGACGCCGCTCTACATCGAGACAACGCTCGAGGCGAGCGACCTGCCGAGCATAGTGCCGCTCGTGCCGGGCATCGACCTCCGCCTCCTCCGGCCGATGGTAGGCCGCACCGTATACGGCGGTCGCCATCTGCTCGAGCACCGGCCTCGGGCTGTGAAACTGCAGCCCGCAGGACCGGCATCGAGCAAGATGCAGCCCTTGAAAATCGATGGCGAACCGCTGCGGCGGCCGGCGACACAGCGGGCACAACACGGGCTCACGATCGGGAAGCGCCGAGGCGACGTCCTCCCGCGAGCGTCCGAACAGCGACCGGGACGACTCTGTCTCAGACGGGCCGCTCACAACGCAGCTCTTGGGCAGAACATGCGCCTATGATGCCGGACGGGGCGCGTCGGGGCCAACCGACGCTCCGAGGGCACGAGGACGCGCGTGGTACCATCAGGCGTGAGCACACGACTGACGAGAACCGACGTCGACCGGATTGCGGCACTGGCTCATCTCGAGCTGACCGAGTCCGAGACGGAGCGCTTCACCCGGCAGCTCGGCGACATCCTCTCCTACTTCGACCGGCTCCAGCAGATCGATACGACCGGCGTACCGGCGACCACGCACCCCGTCACCTCGGCTCCGGTCCTGCGGGCCGACGACCCGTGCGCCTCGATGCCGCGTGACGAAGCGCTCGCCAACGCGCCGGACCCCGGCGGCGACGGGCTGTTTCGGGTCCCGAAGGTCATCGGGTAATGCGGGCTTCCGCCATCCAAACCATTGCAGACATCCGTACCGCGATGTCGGAGGGCCTGACGGCAGTCGCGATCTGTACACAGTTCCTGGAGCGAATCGCCGCGCACGACGGGCCCATTCACGCGTTCACGCACGTCGCCGAGCAACAGGCGCTCGAACGCGCAGAGTCGATCGACCGACGGGGCCCGCAAAACGGCGACCTTCCGCTCACCGGTGTGCCGGTCGCAGTCAAGGACAACATCTGCACGCGTGGATTACCGACTACCGCCTCGTCGCGCATCCTCGAGGGGTTCATGGCGCCATACGACGCCACGGTGATCGAGCGACTGAATCTGGCCGGGGCAGTCGTCATCGGAAAGACCAACTGTGACGAGTTCGCGATGGGCTCGACCACTGAGCACTCCGTATCGGGACCGACTAAAAACCCGTGGAATGTCGAACGCGTGCCTGGCGGCTCGAGCGGTGGGTCGGCCGCTGCCGTCGCGGCTCGGCTCTCGCCGCTTGCGCTGGGTTCGGACACCGGTGGCTCGATCCGGCAGCCGGCAGCCTTTTGCGGAATCGTTGGTTTGAAACCGACCTACGGACGGGTTTCGCGGTACGGGCTGCTCGCCTTCGCGTCGTCACTCGACCAGATCGGCCCGTTCGCCCTGACAGTCTCCGACGCGGCCACGCTACTCCAGGCGATCGCGGGGCAGGATCCATGTGACGCCACCTCGGCCGATGAGGCAGTGCCTGCTTTCGACGCAGGCCTGACGGAACCACTGCCGAAGCCGACCATCGGGGTCCCGCATCAGTATCTGGGGCCCCTCCACTCCGGCAGGTCCCGCTATCTCCTCAAAGGTCAGGTCTCCATTGTTGCGATACAGGAGGTTATATTGCCCCGCGTTGGAGGGC
>JASLOY010000036.1 GCA_030745255.1 Vicinamibacterales bacterium | reverse complement strand
AACGTCATCCAATGGGTGCATCGCTCCACGCGCGGTTGGAGCTACGGCAACTCGGTGACCGATCCGCGGACCGGCGAAATCATCAAAGGGCACGTATCGCTCGGGTCGTTGCGCGTGCGTCAAGACTATCTGCTGGCCGAGGCGCTGTTGTCTCCCTACCGCGATGGGGACGAAGAGCCGGCCGAGCTGTCGGAAATGGCACTGGCGCGCATTCGCCAGCTGTCGGCCCACGAAGTCGGGCACACCCTGGGGTTGGGACACAACTACTATGCGAGCACGAAGGGGCGAATCTCGGTCATGGATTACCCGCATCCGCTCGTCACGGTGAACCAAGACGGCATCGTCGACCTCTCGGACGCCTACGATGTCGGGATCGGCGAGTGGGACGCGGTGGCGATTACCTACGGCTATCAGGATCTTGCCGAGGGGGTCGACGCGACGGCGGCGCTCGAAGGTGTCCTGGCGGATGCCTGGGCGGAGGACATTCGCTACATGACCGGACAGGACACCGACGCGAATCCGCGCGTCCACATCTGGGCTAACGGGACCGACCCGGCGGCGGAGCTGGATCGGATGATGGAGGTGCGTCGCGTGGCGCTCGATCGCTTCGGGGAAGGCGCCGTCAGGAATGGTACGCCGCTGGCCCTGCTCGAAGAGGCGCTCGTGCCGCTCTTTCTGCACCACCGGTTTCAGATAGACGCCACCGCGTCCGCGCTTGGCGGGCTCGACTATATCTATGCGCTGCGCGGCGATGGGCGCGATCCCGTCACAGCGATTCCGGCTGCCGACCAGCGGGCGGCGCTGACCGCCCTGATGCGGACGCTCGACGCCGAGGAACTGACGATTCCGGCATCGGTGATCGATCTGATACCACCCCGCCCGGCAGGGTTTGGCCGGCATCGCGAGCTGTTTCCCCGCTTCACCGGCTCGATGTTCGACCGCGTGTCACCCGCCATCGTCGTCGCCGACATGACGGTCGCAAGTATTCTCGAGCCCACGCGTGCGGCCCGCCTGGTCGAGCAGCACGCCGTGGACGCCACGGCACCCGGTCTCGTCGAGGTGATCGAAGCCCTGCTCGGGACCACGTTCAATGCCGTGTCGTCCGATCGATACGAGGCCGAGGTGCAGCGGGCGGTGCAGCGGGTGGTCGTGGACCGGTTGATCCGACTGGGCTCGGTGGCGCCGATGGCGCAGGTGCGGGCCGTGTCGGCGTACTGGTTGGAAGATCTGGTCCGGCGCATCGAGGAGACCGCTGGACTGGCCGGCCTGGGAGGGGTTGAAGGGCGCGCGCACATCGACGCATTACGTCGGGATATCGACCGCTTTGTCGATCGACCGGGGGGTGTCGCCGAGCCGTGGGAGCCGCCGCCGGCTCCACCCGGGAGCCCGATTGGCGATTCTGCGTTGCCTTGGTTATCCGAGCCCTACTGTTCGGAGCAGTTCATGAACCCGATCTGGTGAGGATTTGGACCCATTCATAAGCACTTTAGAGATATGTCTATGACATTAGAGAAGTATATAGGGCATTGGATTTGGGCTCCCTGATGTGCTGAGACCCATGGCGCGATGTCCGGCGGATGGGATGCCGATCGAATGCAGCGGGGCCTTCACCACGGGCTGCTGGCAGTCCACGATTCGCTCGGTTCACCCGGGGTGAGCTGACCGCTCTTCCCGGCGCCGTTGTATCGTGGAGTGATGTCGACGCTGCATGCACGCGATCTGCGCAAGGACTACGGGAGTGGCGACTCGCGTGTCGAGGCGCTCGGTGGCGTCAGTCTCGAGCTGGCCACGGGCGAATTCGTCGCCGTCGTCGGCCCGTCAGGGTGCGGCAAGTCGACGCTACTGCATCTGTGTGGTGGCATGGACCGGGCGAGCGCCGGCACCGTCGCTGTCGAGGGAGTGGCGCTGGCCGACCTCGATGACGACGCGTTGACCCGGTTGCGGCGCGACCGGGTCGGGTTCGTCTTCCAGTTCTTCAATCTGCTGCCCACCCTCACGCTAGCCGAAAACATCGCGTTGCCGTTGCTACTGGCCGGTACGGTGCCTGCCGACGCTAAGGCCCGTGCACGCGATGTTGCCGAGCACGTCGGGCTGGGGCACCGTCTCGCGCACTACCCGGCCCAGGTGTCGGGTGGCGAGCTGCAACGGGCGGCAGTGGCGCGCGCGGTCATTCACCGACCGGCCCTGCTCATCGCCGACGAACCAACCGGAAATCTCGACACTGACACCGGGCAACACGTGCTGGAGGTTCTTCGCGCCCTGAACCGGGAGACCCGAGTCGCGGTACTCCTTGCCACACACGATCCAATAATCGCCGGGGCGGCTGGACGCCTGCTGCGGCTGCGCGACGGCATTGAGGTGCCGGCTGGTGACCCGGTGCCCGCAGGGCTAGGCTCGGGCCCAGGTGCCCCCAGCGAAGAGGAAGTCGGAGCCGGCCGGTGACGCTGTTTCGCCAGTTCATAGTTCGGGCACTGCTCGGCGATCGGTCGCGGAGTGCGGTGACGGTTGTCGGGATGACACTGGGCGTGGCGGTGGTGGTCGCGATCCGGCTGGCCAACACCGGGTCGATTCGCGGGTTCGCGACGGCGCTCGATGTGGTGGCGGGGCAGACCTCGCTGGAAATCGTCGGGTCCGGGGTTGGTGTGCCCGAAACGCAGCTCGCCGATCTGGCCTGGCTTCGTGACTACGGCCGCGTCAGCCCGGTGATCGATCGCACTGCCCGGGTGCGGGCGCCGGACGGCACCGAGACGGCTGTCCGCGTGCTGGGTGTCGACGTGTTGCGCGACCGTCCGTTCCGCGAGTATCGCCTGCTGCGGTTTACCCAGGAGGGCCGGGACCTGCGCCCGCAGGAATTCCTGGAGCTGATGCTCGATACGTCCGCGGTGGTGTTGACCGAGCAATTCGGAAAGCGTCACGGCATCGATCTCGACACACCGGTCGAGTTGATCATCGGCGACCGGGTCCACGACGCGGTCGTGCGTGGACTCCTGCTCGACGAAGGGCCGGCGCGCGTGGTGGACGGACAGCTGGCGCTGCTCGACATCGCAGCCGCGCAGTTATTGTTCGACCGGCTTGGCTGGCTGGACCGGGTGGAGCTTCAGCTGTTCGACGCTGACGCCGTCGACCCGGCGGTGCGCTCGACCAGGATTGACGAAGCCGAGCGGGCGATCGCCGCGAGGCTCCCCGAAGGCCTGCGGGTGCAGCGACCCGCGCAGCGTGGACGGCAGGTCGAGCAGATGCTGGCCGCATTCCACTTCAACCTGACGGCGCTTTCCTACATCGCGCTGGTCGTTGGCCTGTTCCTCGTCTACAACACCGTGGCGGTGTCGGTGATCTCACGTCGCAGCGAGATCGGTACCCTGCGGGCCCTCGGCGCAACGCGACGCCTGGTGCGCGGGCTGTTTCTCGGCGAGGCAGCCGTGCTGGCGTTGGTGGGCGCCGGGCTGGGTCTGCCGGTCGGGTGGCTGCTGGCGTGGGCGGCCGTGGGGCTCACCTCGACGACTGTCAACACCCTGTACATCGCCACGGCCGCCACGGTGCCGCCGTTGGGCGCGGGCGATCTGGTGCTGGCCTGCGCGGTCGCCGTGCCGCTGGCGCTGGCCGCGGCGGCGATTCCCGCCAATGAGGCGGCCCGGATGACGCCGGTCGCCGCCGTGCGCGATGCTGATCGATTCGCACAGCTCGGTCGCCTTCCGCGCCGCGCCGCCTGGTTGTCCCTGCTGCTGTTCGGCTCCGGCGCCTGGCTGGCGAGGCAGGACGCCGTGGGCGGTTTGCCAATCTTCGGGCTGGGGGCGGCGCTGGCGGTTGTCTTCGGAGCGGCGGCGCTGGTGCCGGTGCTGCTCGACCTCGTTCGGCGGCTGGGCCGCGTGCCGATGGGCCGCTGGCTGAGGGTCGAAGGGCTGCTGGCGCATGCCAATCTGTCGGCGGCGGTATCCCGATTGGCGGTGTCGGTGGCGGCCCTGGTGGTCAGCCTTGCGATGCTGACCGCCATCGCGATCATGGTCGGGAGTTTTCGGGAGACGGTGACCTACTGGGTGGGGCAGACGCTGCAGGCCGATCTGTTCGTCGCGACGGCGGACCGGGCGCCGGTGGGTCCACCGGTCACGATTTCAGCCGAGGCCGAGCGGTTGCTCGCGAGTCATCCTGACGTGGTCGCGCTCGACGGTTTCCGCAACGTCGATCTGACGTATGGACCGGACAGCGATCTCATCATCCTGGGCGCGGGCGACTTCGAGGTGCTGATGGAGCATGGGGGGCTCCTGTTCAAGAACCCGGCCGATGGGCGGGCCGCGATGCGGCGGGCGGTTGCCGCCGATGCGGTCGTGGTCTCCGAGAGTTTCGCTCTCAAGCACGACGTGGCGGTCGATGACCAGATCGATCTCGACTCGCCGCAGGGCACGCGGCAGTTTCGTGTGACCGCGGTCTACTACGACTATTCGAGCGACCGCGGCCTGGTGGTGATGGACCACGCGACGTTCGCACGATACTACGGGGCCCAGCGGCCAAGCGGGTTGTCGCTGTATCTCGAGCCTGGCGTCGATCCCGAAGTGGTGCGAGACGAGCTGCTGGACGTTGTCGGCCGGGAGCATCAGTTATTCATCCGTACGAACGGGGCATTACGGGCCGAGGTGCTACGGATCTTCGATGCCACCTTCGCCATCACCTACGCGCTGGAGGCGATCGCGATTGTTGTGGCGATACTGGGTGTCGCGACGACGCTGCTGACTCTGATTCTTGAGCGACGCCAGGAGCTGGGGATGCTGCGGCTCGTGGGCGCGGCGCGCGGCCAGATCCGGCGCATGGTCGTCATCGAGGCGGCGATGCTGGGTGTGCTCAGCCAGGGCGTCGGCCTTGTCGTCGGCGTGGTGCTGTCGCTGATTCTGATCTACGTCATCAACGTGCAGAGTTTTGGCTGGACCATCCAGTACCATCTGCCGCTCGGGTTCCTGGCGCAGTCGACTTTGCTGATTGCGGTGACCACAGCGCTGGCCGGTTTGTATCCAGCCCGGGTCGCCACGCGCGCCACCGTGGGAGACAGCAGGTGAGCGCTCGATGGGTGGTCGGCGCCATCGCGCTCGCCACGGCAACCGTGATGGTCGCTCAGGAGCCTGCGGCAGTGCCGTCAGAGGGCTGGCGCCAGGTCGAGGCCGGCTATCCGTTGCGGTTTCCGCGTGACCACGGCAGCCATTCCGATTACCGGATCGAGTGGTGGTATTACACCGGCAACCTCTCGTCTGACGACGGCCGCCGGTTTGGGTACCAGGTGACCTTCTTCCGTATCGGTGTCGACCCGGCACCGGCGAACCCATCGAGGTGGGCCGTGCGCGATCTATTCATGGCGCATCTGGCCGTGACCGACATCGAAACCGGACGACTGTTGACCGCCGAGCGCCTGGCCCGGGCCGGGGTCGGCTGGTCCGGCGCCAGCGTCGGCACGCTCGAGGTGTGGAACGGCGACTGGCGCGCCGACCTCGATGGCGAGTCGCATCGGGTGCGGGCCATCGACGGGATGTTTGGCGTCGACCTGCATCTCGAGCCCGGCAAAGGGCCCTCTGCGCACGGGCGCGATGGAATCAGTCGGAAGGGGTCCGAGCCCGGCAACGCCTCCTACTACTACTCGATGACTCGAATGCCGACGAGCGGACGCTTGGTGGTGGATGGCGAGGAGATCGAGGTGCGTGGCGCGAGCTGGATGGACCACGAGTTCGGCACCACGTTTCTCGAGGAGGGGCAGGTCGGGTGGGACTGGTTCTCGCTGCAGCTCGACGATGGCACCGACATCATGCTCTATCAGCTGCGGCGGGACGACGGCGACCGCGACCCAAATTCGGCCGGCACGTGGGTGGAACCGACAGGCGCGTCGACCGGCCTCGAGGCCGACGAGCTCGTTCTGGTGCCCGGTCGCCGATGGTTGTCCCCGTCGAGTGGCGCCGTCTATCCGGTGGAATGGCGTGTCGAGCTGCCGAGTCGCGACACCCACCTCGACGTCGTGGCCGCCGTCGACGCCCAGGAGCTCGACACCGACGCCTCGACCGGCGTGACCTACTGGGAGGGGGCGGTCACGGTGACCGGGCAGGTGGCCGACCGGGCCGTGACCGGCCGCGGGTATCTCGAGATGACCGGCTACGCCGGTCGTCCGATGAGCGAGATGTTCCGTTGAACGAGCGGCTGCGTTCTCGGACGATGCTCGGCTTACCGTCGGTTCTGGGGCAAGGCTTTAGCCTTGCCATGCGGGCTTGAAAGCCTGCGCCCCGTCGCGTGTAATCTGTCACACACTCGTCGAACATGCCGCGAGGCCAGAAGCGCGCTCACCCCGTATAATGAGTCGTTTCTAGGCACCAGGTCGCTCAGTTCAGGCACCTGTCTCGGGCACTGCGAGGTCACGTCAGCGAACGAAAGGACACGATGAGAATTCGTCTGAGCCATGTCGTGTTGCTCGGCCTGTTGCTGGTCCTGGGCGCCCGTGGGGCGTCGGCGGAGGTCCTGCGATGGGAGGTCGACGGTATGACCCGCCAGGCCATCGTCTTCGCTCCGGCCGTGTCACCGGACGAGGCGGGCCATCCGGTTGTCCTGTCCTTCCACGGGTTCGGCGACAACGCACAGAACTTCCAGCATACAAATGTCCATGTGGCGTGGCCCGACGCGATCGTCGTGTACTTCCAGGGTCTGGCGACACGCCGCGGTCTGCCCGGCTGGCAGGTCGAGCCGAGCGGCCGCAACCGCGATCTGAAGCTGGTCGACGTGGCGCTGGTATCGTTGCGGGAGACCTACAACGTGGACGATGACCGCATCTATGCGACCGGCTTCTCGAACGGTGGCATGTTTGCCTATCTGCTCTGGGCGGAGCGGCCCGACCTCTTCGCCGCCTACGCTCCGGTGGCCGGCCGCCTGCGCTCGTCGGTGCGACCGGAGCAGCCGCGGCCCCTGTTTCATGTGGCCGGGGAGCGCGACCGCGTGGTGGACTTCTCGGACCAGGAAGCCGCGATCGAGGTCGCCAGGGCTGTCAACGATGTGGACGATGCGGGCGGTGCGACGACACCCTGCGGGGATGGCTGCACGGTCTACGGATCGGGCACGCCCGCACCGGTCATGACCTGGATCCATGGCGGGGCTCACGTCTATCCGCGTGGGACCACCGAGCGGATCGTATCCTTCTTTCAAGAGCATGTCCGCACGCCGTGATCGTCGCGGCTTGACGGCAGGCTCGGCTCCGGCCGGGCGCCTGCACTCAGGGCTGGTCGGGAATAATCTGGCGCGGCTGCGGATTCTACCCAACAGTCGTGCGCCGGTTCAATTTGTCGGCCCCCGCCGGTGAGGATGGCGCACAGGAGAAGAGCGCATGAAACTGGGAACAACGATTGTGTTGGCCCTCGTGGTCGCGTTCGGACTCGCTGGGACGACGCTCGGCGCCGAGGAGATGACGCTGAGGCGCGCCGTGGGCGATGCGAACTGCGGTCTCACCCACCAGATGCCTGGCACCTCCGCCAGCTGCACCCTCATGTGCATCAAGGAAGGGTCTGACTTCTCGCTCACCGTCGACGACACGTCCTACACGCTGAAGACCTCCAGTGATGAGGCACACGCGCAACTCCTCGAGTTGGCTGGCAGGAACACCACGATTACCGGCGACGTTAACGGCACTACCGTCGCCGTCGCGTCGGTCAAGGCGGCAGGCCAACGTCGTCGGTAGTTTGGGCGTCGATGCCGTCGGGCTGCTAGGGGCGACCCCTTCGGGGGTCGCCTTTTTTCTTGGTCCAACATCGCCTGGACGTGGTCAGCAAAGGACTCCGGCTGCTCTCGGCGGTGTGGCCGGGCAGAATCTCCAGGACGTTTCAGCAATTTGGCTATGCGCGCTTGTGCCACGAAAGGAGTAGTATTGGTGCCGTTGAGAGGAGCGATCCGATGACCGAATCCCTGTCTCGCCGTCACTTTCTGTCCGCTGCTGGCGCCGGCGCCGCGTCGGTCTGGATTCCACGGTCTACCGACGTGAAAGGTTTCACCGCCGCCGAGATGCGGGCGCAGGCCTCGGGCGGTAGGCTCGCGGCCGGCATCGCGAAATGGGAGCTCGACACACCGTGTCTGTGCGTCGATCTCGATGCGCTCGAAGGCAATCTCGACCGGATGCAGAAGACGGTGGCCCGCAACGGCATCGCCAGTCGTCCGCACGCCAAGACGCACAAGACACCCGCCATCGCGCGCATGCAGATCGCAACCGGATCGGTCGGGATCTGTACGGCGAAGATCAGCGAGGCGGAGGTGATGTTCGAGCATGGCATCGAGCAGATCCTGATGACGACCGTCAACGTGACACCGCCCAAGATTCGACGGGCGATGCAGCTTCGAAAGCAGTGCGCCGGGTTCATTCAGGCGGTGGACACGGCGGCCAATGCGCGTGACCTGTCCGAGGCGGCCAAGGAGGCCGGGGTCGTGGCCGACATCGTCGTCGATGTCGATCCGGGCGGACACCGTACCGGCATCACGCCGGGGGCTCCGGCGCTCGAGCTGGCGCAACTCGTCGACACGCTGCCCGGGCTGCAGCTCAAGGGGATGCTCTGCTACGACGGAGGCGCGCAGCACGTCACCGGATTCGCCGCTCGCAAGGAGCGGGCGCTCGACCGGCTCGAGGCGGCGGCCAACACGAAGGTGCAGATGGATCGGTCTGGGCTCGACACCGGCATTTTCAGCGGCGGCGGCACCGGCACCTACAACATCGACCACGAGACGCCTGGGCTGACCGACGTGCAGGTCGGCAGCTACGTCTTCATGGACGCGCAGTATCTGGCGATCGGCGGCGCCGAGAGCGACGAGGTCTACAACGACTTCCAGCCGGCGCTGACGGTGATGACCACGGTGCTGAACGCGCAGTATGAGGGGCGCGCCACGACCGACGCCGGCGCCAAGGCGAACACCATCAACCGCCCCTGGCCGATCGTGAAGGGCGAGAGCGGGATGAGCTATACCTCAGGGTCGGACGAGTTCGGCTCGATTCGCTACGAGGACAACGCCAGTCGGACCTACAAGGTTGGGGACAAGCTCGAGGTCATCGTGTCGCACTGCGACCCGGTGGTGAATCTCTACGACCAGATGTACGGCATCCGCGGCGACACGGTCGAGGCGGTTTGGCCGGTTGCGGGGCGTGGGAAGTCGATATAGGAGCGTCTGAAGCCGGCAGCCTGAAAGCTGCGGCCGGGACGTCCGTCGACGCTCGAAGCGGCGGCTCGGTTACGCCATCCGGGGGAGGCGAGGGCGACCGGGCTCGACGAGCCACATGAGACCTGATGCCACCAACAGGCGGAGGGCGAGTGCCGTCAGCTCCAATAGTCCCCCCTGTCCCGCAGGCAGCTGATCCAACGTTGCGGCCACGGCGCCGGGCACGCCGACCACCATTGCGGCGAAGAACACGAGCGACGCACCCCACCCGATGCCACGCTTGGTGATCTGTTCACTGAGCCAGATCAAGCACGCCGTGGTCGCGGTCAGGGTGAGCACCATCGTCAGCCGGAAGGTCCATCCCGGTTCGTTCACCAGCGGCAGCCCGCCCGCCACGTTGGTCTGCCGCTCCAACCACACCGCGATCGCCGACGCCTGGACGACGCACAACACGACAGCTCCGTAGCGCGCCCACGACAGGTCCCGGCGACGGCCTCGGCCCTTATCCTGCGACTGGCGGTTGAGAGACGGCCAGATGAAGAGCATGATCCAGCGGATGGTGAGCGCCGACATGTACGGCATGATCCCCAGCGCGAAGAACGTGGCCCGACCAAGGTTGCCACCGGTGAGCAGGTCGTAGAGCGCTAAATCACCGCCGGTCTGTCCCCTCGTCAGGATCGCGAGGTTCTCGCCGTTGACGCCTGGCGCCGGGATGTTGTTGCCAAGCCAGAACGCACACGCAACGCCGAGCGCCAGCAGCCCCAACGTCCTGTGGGCCCAGATTCGATCGGGCATGTCCCTGAAGATTGCAGCCATCACCTGCCTCCAGTACCAGCGGGTGGTGCGTCCCGCCCGAAATTCCTCGAGCAGATCGCCGGCGAGAGGGACGTTGTCCGAGGCCAGGTGCTGGAGGAGCCATGTGGCTACGCCTGGGGGGCGTTTGGTCCTCATGCCGTTTCTCCCTCCAGCGATGGCAGCTCGGGCCACAGTGTGCTCAAGGCTTGCTGCGTCGACCGAGCCTCGCGCACGCCACGCGCCGTCGCGTGGAAATAACGCTTGGCTCGTCCGCCTCGTTCAGGCGTGGGATCGCCCAGTGTCGAGCGGACGTACCCCTTGTTTTCCAGCCGGTCCAACGCGGCATAGACGCTTCGCAGTGCAACCTCACGCCGAGTGCTTTCCTCGAGCGCTCGCGAGATGGTCACGCCGTAGGCGGTCTCGCCGAGGCGGATCACCGCCAGCAGCACCATCAGTTCGAAACTTCCCAAGTATCCTCGTCCAGCCATTTCATGCATCTTATACATGAAATAGACTGGATTGCAACCCGAAGCGCGCATGTAGCCCGTAGCCCGTAGTCTGAGGCCGGCAGGGCGGTGGGCTGACGCGCTGCCCACTTCCGTTAGGGAGAGGCTCCAGAAGCACAGAACGGCGGCTGAGGTATAATCCTCTTTCTATGTGGACGAAGCTCCAGAACACGCCTCGCAAAAGAGCGCCACGCAAGGTCGCGGTCATCGAACCCGGCCGCTGTTTCGGGGCCTTCGCCTGTTCGATCTGCCAGGCCGCCTGCCCGGTTGAAGACTGCATCGTCGAGGAAAAGGACGCCAATGACCGCTGGGTGTGCGCCGTGCGCATTGACAAATGCATCGGGTGCGGCCTGTGCGTGACCATCGGTAATCCGACGGCGCCCGGCAAACGTGATTTCGGCTGCCCGGGCGACTACGACGCCATCGACATGGTGGCCTACACCGATGTGGTCGAGGCCGTGGAGGCCGAGCTGGGGGCTGAGGAGGCTGAGCCCGCGGCCGAGGCGGAGCCGGTCACGACCTAGCAGCCCCGAATCAGTCGAGCTCGACCAGCGGCACACCCGGGTCCACCTGGTCGCCCTCCGCACAGCTCACACCCGTCACGCGCCCGTCACGCGGCGCCCTCAGCGGAATCTCCATCTTCATCGCCTCGAGAACTAACAGCGTGTCGCCCCGCGCGACCGTCTGACCGGCGGTCACCTTGACTGCGGTGACGGTGGCGGGTGTCGTGGCGGCGATCGGCGTGTCGTCCGTGTCCGGCAGCGCGTCGTTGTCCCGTAGCCCACGTCGCCACTGATAGGTGCGGCCATCGACCCAGCCCCAATCGGTATCTGCGTCGCGAGCAACTACGACGTTGAACTGGTGTCCGTCAATCGATACCCGATAGGTACCGTCGCCTAGAGATCGCACCTCGACCGCCTCATCGAGGCCATCCACCAGGACGCGCCCACTGGCACCATCGGTGTCGCGCGTGACAGTGTCCAGGCTCAACCGCCGCCGTGCGTGGCTCATGACAACCGCCATCCCCCGAGCGATCTCCATGGGTCGTCCACGTGGCCGGTCGTGGTCGAACCGGTTGCCGGCGTCGGCTCGAGCCGATCGTGGAGGGCGAGTGCCGCCGACAGCGCGAGCGCCGGTCCCCCATCATCCTCAGCCTCCTGCAGCAGGCCGTCCAACTCGGACTCGAGGAAGGTCGTGTCGACGCGACCCTCGACCACGCGCGGGTGGCGCAACGTCCGGCCGACCAGCTCGATGTTCGTCCGGACACCGAGTACGACATAGCGCGTGAGCGCCGCGCGTGCCCGGGCAAGGGCGGTGGCCCGGGTGTCGGCGTGCGCAATGACCTTGGCTAGCAGCGCGTCGTAATAGGACGGGACGACGCTGCCAGCGATGACACCGGCGTCAACGCGGATGCCGGGACCAGCCGGCTCTTCGTAGTGCAGCACCGTGCCCGAGTCCGGCAGGAACCGATTGGTCGGATCCTCGGCATAGACACGGCACTCGATGGCGTGGCCCCGTGAGGTGATCTGGTCCTGCGCCCAGGGCACGGTTTGCCCCGCGGCCACGGCGAGCTGAGCGCGCACGAGGTCGCGGCCTGTCACTGCTTCGGTGACTGGGTGTTCCACCTGTAGCCGGGTGTTCATCTCCAAGAAGGCCACGGTGGCGTCATCGCCCTCTCCCTCGATTAAGAATTCGACGGTGCCGGCGTTCCTGTAACCGGCCGCTTGTGCCGCAGTCACGGCGGCTGTGGTGAGCCGGTCGCGCAGGTGGGGTGTCAGATGGGGCGCAGGGCTCTCCTCAATCACTTTCTGGTGACGACGCTGAATCGAGCATTCACGTTCGTTGAGATGCACCACCTGACCGTGGTGGTCGGCCAGAATCTGGACTTCGATGTGCCGCGGTTGCGCCAGCAAGCGCTCGATATACAAGGTGCCGTCTCCGAAGGCACTCTCTGCCTCGCGGCGGGCCTGGTCGACAGCCTCGCGCAGTTGGTCGGGGCTCTGGACCGTCCGCATGCCGCGACCGCCACCGCCCGCCGAAGCCTTCACCAGCAGGGGATAGCCGACGCGCCGCGCCGCTTCCACCAGGGCGTCCTCCGACTGGTCCGGCGGCGTCTCGCCGGTCACGACCGGTACACCAGCCTCCCGCATCAGGCGACGCGCTTCGATCTTGGAACCCAGCTTGGTAATGACGTCGGCCGGCGGTCCGACCCAGATGAGACCGGCGTCCGCGCAAGCGCCGGCCAGCTCGGGGCTTTCCGAGAGAAACCCGTACCCGGGATGGATGGCGTCGGCACCGGCAGTGCGGGCGGCGTCGATGATGGCCCCGACCGACAGGTAACTGTCGCGTGGACGAGCTGGTCCGATGGTGATCGACAGATCGGCGGCGCGTGCGTGTGGGGCTCGAGCGTCGACTGATGAGCAGACGGCGACAGTCTCGATCTCCAGTTCGCGACAGGCGCCGATGATGCGCAGCGCGATCTCGCCGCGGTTGGCAACGAGCAGGCGACCGATGCTCACGACGATTCGTCCACGACCCAGCTTGGCGGCCGCTTGTCGAGAAACGCCCGCATGCCCTCCTGCGCCTCGGGGGTCACCCGCAGGTCTGCGATGGCGCCAACGGTCAGTTCGGTGACCGTCGAGGGTTGTCGGTCTACGACCGATGCGATCAGCGTCTTGGCGGCTGCGATGGCCTGCGGTCCGGCCATCAGCAGTTCGTGCACCGTCCGTGTCACGCCCGCATCGAGGCCGTCGGGCGCCGTGATCACGTGAATGAGACCGAGCTCGTACGCACGCCGGGCCGAAAAGCGTTCACCAGAAAGAAACAGATGTCGCGCGGCCGATGCCCCGATCTTGGCGACGGCGTAGGGCGAGATGACCGCCGGTACGATACCCAGCTTCACCTCGGTGAACCCGAACACGGTGTCCTCGGTGGCGACCGCGATGTCGCACACCGCCACGAGCCCGACACCGCCCCCCAGCGCCGCGCCATGCACGCGTCCCACCAGTGGCACCGGCAGCGTGTCGAGGCGCGCGAACAGCCGCGCCAGCGCCCAGGCGTCGTGGAGGTTGGCTTCGTACTCGTAATCGATTGTGCGCGACATCCAGCCCAGATCGGCCCCCGCGCAGAACGTCTTGCCGGCGCCACCCAACACCGCCAGGCGCAGGCGTCGGTCCGTCGCCGCGGCATCGGCCCAGTGCGTCAATTCTTCGATGACGGCATCGTTGACTGCGTTCCGGATGTTGGGCCGATTCAAGGTCACGTAGTCGATGCCGGCCTCATGCCGCACATTGATGAGCTCATAGGAAGCGGCCATCTACACCTACATTCTGAAAACACCGAACTTCGGAGGAGGTGTCGGCGCCGCGGTGGCAACCGACAGTCCGAGCGCCAGCGCGTTGCCGGTCTCTGTCGTCCTGATCACGCCGTCGTCCCACAGCCGGGCGGTCGAGTAGTAGGGCGAGCCT